>NZ_JBSGXB010000344.1:0-7435 GCF_053609185.1 Streptomyces sp. NPDC054956
GCCCCGGCCGGGGGCAGCGAGAGGGCCGACGCGAGGGCCGTCAGGCAGGCGTCGACCGTCTCCGGGGAGGCCGCCGTTCCGTAGTGGTTGACCCGGACCATCTCCCGGGCCAGGGCACCGCCGCCCGCCGCCAGCGGGGCACCGGGATCGGCCGCCAGGGCCTCGGCCACCACCAGGGAGGCCTCCGGGACCCGGAGCGTCGTGGCCACCGGAGCGGCCGCCGCGTCGAGACCGACGTACGGGGCGATGCCCAGCGCCGCCGCACCCGCGCGGGTCGCCGCCGCCGCGGCCGCGTGGCGGGCCGTCACCGCGGGCAGGCCCTCGGCCGCGATCCGGTCCAGGCAGGCCTCCAGCGCCAGCATCTCCAGCTGCGCCGGCGCGTGCGGCAGCGCCGCCCGACCGCCGTCGATCCAGCGCTCCTTCCAGTCGAGCAGCGAGAGGTACGAGCGGCGGGGCGCCGAGGAGTTCGCGGCGAAGCGGGCCCAGGCCCGGTCGGACACCGACACGGCCGAGACGCCCGCCGGGCCGCCCATCGCCTTCTGCGCGCCGATCACGCACAGGTCCACGCCCCACTCGTCCGGCAGCAGCGGCTCCGCGCCCACCGAGGCCACCGCGTCGAGCATGAACAGCGCCCCGTGGGCCCGTACGGCCTCGCCGATCTCCGCCACCGGGTTGGTGTTCCCGGTGGCCGCCTCCGCGTGGACCAGCGAGACGAAGTCGATCTCCGGGTGCGCGTCCAGGGCGGCGGCGACCTGAGCACCGGTGACGGCGGTGTCGAAGGGGACCTCCAGGTCCACCACGCTCGCCCCGCAGTCGCGCAGCCAGTTGCCGAACGTGGTCCCGTACGGGCCGGTGACGACGTTCAGCGCCGTGGAGCCGGGGCGCGCGCCCGAGCGGATGCATCCCTCCAGCGGCAGCAGCGCCTCGCCCTGCGTGATCACCACGTCCGCCCGGGTCCCGAGCAGCTCCGCCACCCCCCGCTCGATCGACGCGAACCGCGCGGCGGTGAGGGGTGGAAGGTCCAGGAGGGGGTGGTTCACGTGCTGCTCTCTTCGTCCGGGCTCGTCCGGAATCGTCCGGACCGACCTGGAGAGCCTAAGCGGTTCCGGGGGAGCGGGGCACGTCCGCGCGCCCCGCCTTCCCGAGACCCGCTGCCGGGCGCGCACGTACAGTGCCGCCATGAGCGACGACAGCGGTGTGCTGCATGTGAAGGGGCGGGTGCTGGTCGGACCCGAGGAGGTGCGCGACGAGCTCTGGGTGATCGGCGGCCGGGTCTCCTACGAGCGCCCGAGCGGGCCCGTGGAGACCACGGAGGTCGCGGGCTGGGTCCTGCCCGGACTGGTCGACGCGCACTGCCACGTGGGACTCGACGCCCACGGTCCCGTGGACGCGGGCACCGCCGAACGGCAGGCCCTGACCGACCGCGACGCCGGCACCCTCCTCATCCGCGACGCCGGTTCGCCGTCGGACACCCACTGGATCGACGACCGCGAGGACCTCCCGAAGATCATCCGGGCCGGCCGGCACATCGCCCGTACCCGCCGCTACATCCGCAACTTCGCCCACGAGATCGAGCCCGAGGACCTCGTCGCGTACGTGGCACGGGAGGCGCGGCGCGGGGACGGCTGGGTCAAGCTGGTCGGCGACTGGATCGACCGCGAGGTCGGCGACCTGACCGCCTGCTGGCCGCGCGCCGAGGTGGAGGCCGCCATCGCGGAGGCGCACCGCCTCGGCGCCCGGGTCACCGCGCACTGCTTCGCCGAGGACTCCCTGCGCGACCTGGTCGAGGCGGGCATCGACTGCGTGGAGCACGCCACCGGACTCACGGAGGAGACCATCCCGCTGTTCGCCGAGCGCGGGGTCGCGATCGTCCCCACCCTCGTGAACATCGCGACCTTCCCGAAGATGGCGGCCGGCGGGGAGGCCAAGTTCCCCGGCTGGTCGGCGCACATGCGCAGGCTGCACGAGCGGCGCTACGACACCGTCCGGGCCGCCTACGACGCGGGCATCGGGGTCTACGTCGGTACCGACGCGGGCGGTTCCCTGCCGCACGGCCTGGTCGCCGCCGAGGTCGGCGAGCTTGTCAAGGCCGGCATCCCGCCACTGGAGGCGCTGTCGGCCACGGCGTGGGCGGCGCGCGAATGGCTCGGCAGGCCGGGGCTGACCGAGGGGGCGCCGGCCGACCTGGTGGTCTACGCGACCGATCCGCGGGCCGACGTACGGGCGCTGGCGCAGCCCTCGCGGGTGGTGGTGAACGGCAATGTGGTGGCCTGAGCACCGGGTTGACGGGGCGTGACGTCGGCGGCCGCCCGGTCGTTGTGAACGCCCTGCCGGGGGAGTGCTGTCCGCAATGTCTGCGGCGGGAGGGAACTCCCGTTCCGGAAGAGGCGGATTAATTCGAACCTATGCATGGAAACCACCCTTTGGGGTGAACTCACGCCGGGTTGGCACCCGTTCACTCTCAGTGCGTAAAGATTCCGGGGTCGAGGCCGTCGGCGCGCGCAATGTCCCCCATTGGCGGCGCGACGGCTCCCATCTCCCTGGGGGTTCCACCAACTTGAACAGCAACACCTTCCGCATGCCCGTGGCCGCGCTCTTCGCCACGGGAGCGGTTGCCCTGCTCGCCGCTCCGCCCGCCTCCGCCACCGGTTCCCACCCGGGCGAGGGCAAGGCCGGCGCCGTCGTCCTGCGCACCGGACTGGACGTGGGCCTGCTCAACAAGACCGTGCACATCCCGCTGAAGGCGACCCTCAACGAGGTCAGCGCCCCGGCGGACGCGGCCAAGACGGCCCTGACCGTCACCCTCGACGGGGTCGAGGGCGGGCAGCCGGTGAGCGTCCTGCGCGCCGACGTCGCCACCTCCAAGGCCACCGCCGACAAGAACCGCGCCGAGGCGGAGGTGAACCTCGCCAAGGCGAAGGTGCACGTTCCGGGCCTGCCGGACCTGTCCCTGATCGAGGTGGAGAAGGTCACTTCCAAGGCCGTCTGCGCGGCGGGCGAGAAGCCGGTCGCCACCTCCAACGTGCTCGGCACCGTGACGGCCCTCGGCAAGAAGGTCACCCTCTCGGCGGGCGGACCCACCGGGATCGACGTGCCGGAGGTCGGACGGGTCAGCCTGGAGCTCTCCGCCACCGAGACCACCTCGTCCACGGCCGCCGCGACCGCGCTGCGGCTCAAGGTGTCGGTCAACCCGCTCCACCTGAACGTCGCGGAGGTGGAGGGCGAGATCGTGCTCGCCGAAGCCCGCTGCGAGTCCCCGGCCGGCCCCGCCCCCAGCCCCTCGGCGAAGCCCGACGTCAAGGTTCAGACGGGGACCTCGGAGACCTCCGGCACCCAGGCCAACCTCGCGGAGACCGGCGGCGGTTCGCTCACCCCGTACGTCACGGGCGGCGCGCTGATCCTGCTCGGCTTCGGCGGGGCCGCGCTGGTGGTGACCCGGCGCGGCAGGGCCTCGTAACCCGGGGGCGCGGGGCGTCCGTCAGCGCGTGGCGCGCGTCAGGCCCTGCTCCCCGGCGCCGCGCGACATCACGGCCTTCGTGACCTCCCGGTCGACGGCGGCGTACGCGCCGTCCCCGGAGGAACCGGTGGTGTCCGGTGCCTCGCACGAGGTGCAGACGACGCGGAACGGCGGCCGCATGTCCGAGTACTGGGTGAGGTACTCGGCCTTCACCACCTCCCACCGGCCCGGACGGCCGGCCGCCGGGGCGAAGGTGAAGCGGGGGATCGAGGACATGTTGCCCCGGGCCTTGTCGGCCTCGTAGAAGCTGGCCACCTGGTCGCCCATGCCGTAGACCACCCAGGTGCCGTTGATCTTCTCGTAGGGCTGCGGCACGTGGTTGTGCGTGCCGAGGATCAGGTCGATGTCGGGGAGGCCGTCCGTGCCGCGCGAGGCGGTCAGCGCGCGGGCCAGGTCCAACTGCTGCTGGTCGGGCGCCGTCTGCCACTCGGAGCCCCAGTGGACGCTGAGGACGACGACGTTCGCGCCGGCCGCCCGCGCGGCGCGGGCGTCGGCGACGATCCGGTCCGGGTCGATCAGGTTCACGGCCCAGGGCTTGCCGGAGGGGAGCGGGATGCCGTTCGTCCCGTACGTGTAGTCCAGCTGGGCGACCTTGGCCCCGCCGGCTTCGAGCAGCGCCGGGGCCTTCGCCTCCTCGGCGCTGCGGGCCGAGCCCACGTGGCGGACGCCGACGCGGTCGAGGTTGTCCAGGACGCGGACGAGGCCCTCGTACCCGTCGTCCAGGGTGTGGTTCGAGGCGGTGGAGCAACTGTCGTACCCGGCGTCCGCGAGGGCGTCGGCCAGTTGGTGCGGGGCCTTGAAGAGGGGATATCCGGTGTAGGGGCCGCCGGGCCGGCCGTACGGTATCTCGTGGTGGCACACGGCCAGGTCGGCGGCGGAGACGATCGGTTTGACCCCGGCCAGGATCTTCCGGAAGTCGTGGCCGCCCTGCTCCGCGGAGTCGGCGGCGGCCCGCTGGATTATGGACGGGTACGGGATGATGTCGCCGGTCCCGACGAGCGTGAACGGCTTCCCGGTGGTGGTGGCGGTCGGGGCCGCCGTGGCGCTCGGGCTCGGGCTCGGGCTCGGCGCGGGTCCCGGTTTCGCCCGCAGGTGCTGTTCGGCGGCCGCGCCGTCCTCCCCGCCGATGGTGAGCCGGGGCAGGCCGTACGCCGCACCGCCCACGAGGGCCAGACCGGCCGCGGCCGCCACCGTCCTGGCCGTCCTGCTGAACTTCTTCATCCCCGGACCCCCGCTGTCGCACCGGTCACCACTGCCTGTGGCGATCCTCGCGCAGCGCTGTGGGCCCCGCCATGCCCATCCGTACGGATCAGGGCCGTTCGGGTGATGCGGCCCGGTGCGGAGCGGCGCGGGGAACCGGCCGGGCCGGGGCCCCGTCGGCGGGCCTGCCGGTCGGCGGGCCGCGCCGGGCCACCGGGTCAGCGGGCGGCGAGGGCCAGGTCGAGGGCCTGGAGGAGGCGGCCGGTCGTGGCCCGGTCGCGGACCGCGAGGCGCAGCCAGGAGCGGTCCAGCCCCGGGAAGGTGTCACCGCGGCGGACGGCGAAGCCCAGCGCGCGCAGGCGCGTGCGGATCTCCGCCGCGCCCTCCACCCGGATCAGCACGAACGGCCCCGCCGCCGTACCCGCCACGGAGATCTCCTCGAACTCCGCGAGCCCGGCGAGGAGGTGCTCCCGGTCCACCGCGATCTGCCGGGCCGCGGCCTCCGCCTCGGCCAGCGCCGCCGGGGCCACGCACGCCTCCGCCGCCACCAGGGCCGGCGTGGACACCGGCCACAGCGGCTGCGCCGCCGACAGCTTCGCGATCACCTGCGGTTCGGCCAGCACGTAGCCGATGCGCAGCCCGGCCAGCCCCCAGGTCTTGGTCAGGCTCCGCAGCACCACCAGGCCCGGTATGTCCGTCCGCCCGGCCAGCGCCTCCCGTTCGCCCGGGACCGCGTCCATGAACGCCTCGTCGACGACCAGGATGCGCCCGGGCCGGGCCAGCGCGGCCAGCGCGGCCGCCGGGTGCAGCACCGAGGTCGGGTTGGTCGGGTTCCCGACCACCACGAGGTCGGCCTCCTGCGGTACGGCCGCCGGGTCCAGGCGGAAGCCGTCCGCCGCGCGCAGCACCACCCGTTCCACCTGGTGGCCCGCGTCGCGCAGGGCCGCCTCCGGCTCGGTGAACTGCGGATGCACCACCACCGGCCGGGTGGCGCCCAGCGCCCGCGCGATCAGTACGAAGGCCTCCGCGGCCCCCGCCGTCAGCAGCACCCGTTCGACCGGCAGTCCGTGGCGCAGGGCCACCGCCGCGCGGGCCGCCCGGCCGTCGGGGTACGCGGACAGGACGTCGAGCGAAGCCGCGATCCGCTCCTTCAGCCACTGCGGAGGCGTGTGCGACCGTACGTTCACCGCCAGATCGACCAGCTTCGCGCCCGAGTCCGCGACCTCCGCGTCCCCGTGGTGGCGCAGGTCGTGCGCGTGGGCCGTCGCGACCGCACAGGTCGCCGCCACCGACCGCCGCTTGGGTACGAGGAGTTCCCCGCCCCCGGCGAGCGCGGCGGCCTCCGCCACCGACGGGGTGCCGGTGGCGTCGCGCGCCGCGTCGGAGGGGTGCGGGACCGCGATGGCGGCCAGCAGATCGGCGGAGTAGCTCAGCAGCGGCACGCCGAAACGTTCCGCCGCACCCGCGATCCCCGCCTCCACCGCCTTGGCCTCCACCGTGGCCAGGGCCGTCACCGCCTCCGCCGACAGCCCGGCGCCGTGCAGGGTCTCCTCCACCAGGGCGCAGACCTCCGCCACGGACACCCCCGCCCGGCCGCCGACCCCGACCACCAGCTGCGTCGCGTACTCGCCCACCAGGTTCACCCGTTCTCAGTCGTTCTCGGTCGTCATGGCGGTCGTGGCCGTCATCGTGGTCGTCATCGTGTTCGTGTGCTCGGTCGTCACCGGATGCGTCAACCGTCCGTGCTCCGCCACCCGCGCGCGGAAGTGCGCGGGCGGCCGCCAGTCGGTATGCAGGGGCACATGGCCGTGATCGTGGCGTTGGGCGCGTTCCTGATGACCCTGGCGGGCGGATGGACGGCGCAGCGCGTCACCGACCGCCGCCACCTCGTGCTGGGCCTGGCCGGCGGGCTGATGCTCGGCGTCGTGGGCCTCGACCTGCTCCCGGAGGCCATGCGCGCCGCCGGTGATGAGGTCTTCGGCGTCCCGCTCGCCCTGCTGCTCTTCGTCGGCGGGTTCCTCGTCGCGCACTGCGTGGAACGTCTGCTGGCGGTCCGCCAGGCCTCCCACGGAGGCAGCAACGGGGACGGGGGCGGGGCGGCGGGCGGGGCCGCGGGGGGACACGCGCACGGAGCCGGCCACGGGCACGCGCACGGCGGCGCCCACGAGGCCCATGAGGACCACGGCGGCCGGGTCCCGCAGGTCGGCCTGACGGCGGCCGCCGCCATGGTCGGCCACAGCGTCGCGGACGGAGTGGCCCTCGGCGCGGCGTTCCAGGTCGGCGGCGGGATGGGCGTGGCCGTGGCACTGGCCGTGATCACCCACGACTTCGCCGACGGGTTCAACACGTACACCCTCACCCGGCTGTACGGGAACGCCCGCCGCAAGGCGCTGATGATGCTGTTCGCGGACGCCGCGGCCCCCGTCGTGGGCGCCGCGTCCACTCTGCTGTTCACCCTTCCGGAGGAACCGCTCGGGGCGTACCTGGGCTTCTTCGGAGGCGTCCTGCTGTACCTGGCCGCCGCCGAGATCCTTCCCGAGGCGCACCACAAGCACCCCGCGCTGTCCACGCTCATGTGCACGGTGGGCGGGGTGGCCGGGATCTGGCTGGTGGTCGGCCTCGCGGACTGACCGGTCCGGGCGGACCGACGCGCCGGGTCGGACCTGGGCGCACGGTCGGAGCGACCCGCCCGGTCCGAGCGACCCGCCCGGTCGGAGC
>NZ_JBSGXB010000345.1:0-7390 GCF_053609185.1 Streptomyces sp. NPDC054956
GGCCGAGGAGGGCTTCACCACCGCGGCCGTGCTCGACATCCCCGACACCGAGCCGTCCCTGCGACTCGTCAGCTGCGGGCACCCGCCGCCCCTGCTGCTGCGCGGGGGCCGGGTCCAGCCCCTGGAGGTGGAGCACCCGGCGCCGCCCCTGGGCCTCTCCGAGTTCGTCGACACCGGCTTCGCCTCGCAGACCTTCGCCTTCGAGCCGGGCGACGTCGTCCTGCTCTACACGGACGGCGTCATCGAGGCGCGCGACGCCTCGGGGACCTTCTATCCCCTGCCGGAGCGGGCCGCCGACTGGCCCGGCGACGGCCCGGCCGCCCTCCTGCGCCATCTGTGCGCGGACCTGCTCGCCCACGCCCCGGGCGGCCTCCTCGGCGACGACGCGGCCATGGTGGCCATCGAGCGGGTCGGCCCACACAGGCAGGGCCCGCCCGGAGCTCCGGGCGGGCCCTGATCGCGGGGGCGGGTTCAGCCGCCGTCGCGGACGGCGACGATGCCGTTGAAGACGCCGACGTAGGCCGTTCCGTCGGGGCCCAGGGTGATCGGGGCCCAGTTGTTGTCGTACAGCGGGCCCGTGCCGGTCAGCTGCCGCCAGCGGCGCTCACCGGTGCGGAAGTCGACCGCCGTCAGGTACCAGGCGTCGATCCCCCAGACGCTGGGCTCCTTCTCGTAGAAGTAGAGCAGCCCGTTGCCGGTGGAGAGCTTCGGGACGACGGACGGCGAGCGGATCGCGCTCTGCCAGACCGTGTCGCAGCCGCTGCCGTCGGCGCGGACGTCGATCCGGCTGACGCCGCCGACGACCGACTTGCCGAGCAGCAGCGAAGTGACGTTCTCGTAGCCGTAGTTGTTCTCGACCACGATGCTGTTCCCCCAGGTGATCAGGGAGTTGTCGGTGGTCGAGGCGCCCGAGCCGAAGACCGGGACCTTGCACACGAGCCGCTGGCCTTCGGGCACGTCCGCGCCCCGCTTGTAGACCAGGACGTTCATCCGGTCGTCGGCGTTGTCGGTGATCGCGACGTAGCCGTTGCCGAAGAGGTCCGGCGTGGTGCCCGAACCCTGGTTCACCGAGCCGGGCTTGGTCCCCGTACCCCGGTCGTACGTCTGGCGCCACTGAGCGGCGGGGGTGCCGTCGGCGGTGGCGCGGAAGCTGTAGAGCGCGTGGTCCGTGACGATGGAGACCCCGTCCTCGGCGACCGAGAAGGAGTTCTGGATCTCCTCGCCCTCCAGCCGGATCGAGCGGATCACCGAGGTGGCCGGGTCCACGGTGCCGACGCGGCCCTGCCGGGTGACCCACCAGATGCGGCCGTCCCAGTCGGGCATCACCGAGGTGACCGGGTCGCAGGTGCCGGTGGGCCACAGGTCGGTCCAGTCGACGCAGTCGTGCGGGACCTGGCCGGTGAGGTCCCAGTCGTCGTCCACCCTGAACTGCCAGCCGCCTTCCGGGGTCTGGACGTGCGACAGGCGCAGGACGTGCTGGCGGGAGTCGGCCAGCACCGCCCGGTCCTTGTTGTCCAGGTAGAAGTAGGCGCCGCCCGAGGTGTCCTTGAAGATCTTCGAGAAGTCGAGCGAGGTGATCGCCTGGACCGTCGAGGAGCGCTGCGGGAGCTGGTGCTCCGCGAGCGTGGCGAGCGTACGGGGGTCCAGGAGCTTGACCTTGAAACCGCCGAAGGTGCCGCACACGGTGACCAGCCGGCCGCCGGAGTCGAAGGTGGCGGTGGCGCATTCCCCGCCGAGGGCGGCGATCTTCTCGCTGGTCACCTTCGGGTTCTTGCCGAGCGGCCCGGACCAGGGCGAGGTGGCGCTGCCGGCGGCGTCGGAGTGCATGCCGCTGCGGCCGTTGGGCGCGAGGAAGGGGTGCTGCGGCGGGGCTTCGCCGGGCAGCGGGGCGGCCGCGGCGGGCCCGCCGTCGTAGTGGCGGATCAGCCGGTGGCCGGGGGCCAGGGGTATCTCCTCGGCGGTGGCCGGGGCGACCCCGGTCACCGCCGCGAAGGCCACGAGGGCCGGCACCACGGCGCAATTGAGCGCTCTTCGGAACATCCGGGCTTCCTCCTCCGTCTTCAGTTCTATTGACATCGTGTCTGACATCGCGCCGCCGCCAGACGCTAGATCGCGTCGGCGCAGGAGTCCATGCACGAGCCGGATGATTCACGAAGGCGCAACAGTGGATCACCGCACGCGGGTTGACCGGAGGGACACGCCCTACGGCGTGAGGCCGCCGACCACGTTGGCCGTGGCCGAGACGCCGTTGTGGATGGTCGCCGCCAGGCTGCTGCTCGCGAGGTAGAAGCCGAGCAGGACGCAGACGATCGCGTGGGACAGCTTGAGGCCGCCGCCGCGCATGAAGATCCACGCGAGCACCAGGAGCAGGACGACGACGGACAGGGAGATCACCATCGGAACACCTCCTTACGCGGCGCCATGGTCGCGCAGGAGGAAGGCCCTTCGAGCGAAACTCGTGTCCGCCAAACGGGTGTTGACCGTCCGTGACCGGCGTTTCAGTGCTTGACGATCTCGTCCCGGCGCGTCGTCGCACACCAGCCGGCACGGCCGCAGCACCAGCGCCCGGTCCGCCAACTCGGCTGCGAGCGAGTCGGCTTCACCGCGCCGCCCGGTGGCCCTGAGCGGTTCGGCGACGAGCTCGGCTCGGGGCGCCGTGGGCGCGGCGGGGGTCTGCGGGACGAGCGCGAGGCACTCGCCCGGCGCCCGACAGGCCCGCGATGGCCAGGGTCGGGACGATCAGGGACACACCGGGGAAGAGGGTGGGCCACCCGTCGCCGGCGAGCACGGAACCGCGGGCCGTCCGGACGAGGTTGCGCGGACGATGCGGGCCGTGGAGAGCCGGCGCGTCCACCACCGACATGACGAACCGGTCGGTCCACCCGCCGCGACCAGCGCCGCGACCCGTCCGACGAGCAGCGACACCCGCAGCCCGTACGCGCACCGCAGCAGCAGCTCACGGCCCACGTCGTCGGAGCCGAACAGGCGCCCCCATGAAGGCCCTTGGAGCTTTGCCGACAAGTCGACAGCCTGCCGCCGGCGACCTCCTGCCTGACGGACAGGAAGAACCGGACGGCGAGCAGTCCCGGCCAGAGGGCCGGCGCCGCCGATCCCGCCGCGGCCGCCCCGGCCGTTCCCCGTACGGTCCGGACCCCCCGGGTGCTTCCGGGGGCTTGCCCGGCCGCCTCGCGGCATGCCATATATGTCTAGACCTTTCCGAGGAGCCTGCAGTACCGGAAGAAGAGGGCGCCCGCCGTGCACGACCCCGCGCCGCACCCCGTACGCCACCTCCCGCGCCCGTCCGCCGGACGGGCGGCGCTCGCCCTGCCCCTGGCCCTCGCGGCCGTGGCAGCGGCCCTCACGGCGTGCTCCTCCGCCGACACCACGCCCCCGCCCGCCCCCGCCGGGCTCACCGCCCAGGCCGGCAGCGCCACTTCGGTCCACGTCATGTGGCAGTCGCCCGCGCCCGCCGACGAGGTGGCCGCCTTCCTGGTCTTCCAGGAGGGCCGCCTGGTCCGCGAACTGCCTGCCGACAAGACGATGGTGGACATCACCGGCCTCACCCCGCAGACCTCCTACGGCTTCACGGTCCGGGCCCGGGACACCGCCGGGAACACCTCCGGGGCCGGCCCGGCGGTCTCCGCCACCACCCCCGCCGCCAAGGCCGAGGACCGGCTGCCGCCGACGGCCCCGACGGGTACGGCCGGCCGCGCCCTCGGGCCCACTTCCGCCGAGCTGACCTGGGGCCCGGCCACCGACGACTCGGGCGTCACCGCGTACGACGTCTACCAGGGCGACGCCCGGATCCACACGGCCGGACCGGGCAGCACCGGGACCACCCTGGAGGGCCTCCAGCCCGACACGGTGTACACCTTCACCGTCCGGGCCCGCGACGGCGCCGACAACTCCTCCCCCGCCGGTCCCGCGGTGGACGTGACCACCCCGGCCGGCCCCGGGCAGCGCCCGAACACCGCGCCCTCGGAGTTCACGGCGACCGCCTCGCCGGGCGCGGTCACCCTCTCCTGGACCGCCCCGCCGACCGGCCGCGAGACCAGCGAGTACGAGCTCTACGTCAACGGCCGGCCCACCACCGTCATCCAGTTCGGCGCGGGCGCCGTCCCGGCCGGCCGGGCCGAGCACCGGCTCACGGTCGCCGAACCGGCCGGCACGGTGTGGACGGTGAAGCTCCGGGCCCGGCTGCCCGACGGCAACTGGGGGGCCTTCTCCGCCGAACGGCGCGTCGTCCTCGCCTCCTGACCCACGAACGGAACCCGTTCCTTCGATCTGACCCGAACGGCACTGCGGAGAAAGAAGATCACGCACAATACATGCGTGTTCGGTGAGTACTCGGTCAACAACAATCAGGCGGATTCGGCGGGCGACGCCGTTGAGCCAGACTCTGGCGCCGTGCCGGGAAACCTGCCGCCGGAAACGGCGAGCTTCGTGGGCCGAGAGCGTGAGCTCGCCCTCCTGTACGAAACACTGCGCGAGCGCAGGCTCGTGACCCTCACGGGCGTCGGCGGCGTGGGCAAGTCCAGGCTGGCCCTGCGCGCCGCCGCGGCCCAGGGCCGGCCCGACGGCGTCTGGTGGGTGGCCCTCTCCCCGCTGCGCGAAGCCGAGTTGCTCAGCGCCACCGTCGCCCAGGCCCTGGGCCTCGCCAACCAGTCCCTGCGCTCCCTCGACGAGGAACTGTGCGCGTGGATGGCCGACAAGGAGCTGCTGCTCGTCCTCGACACCTGCGAGCACCTGGTGGCCGCCTGCCGCCACCTCGTCGGAGAACTCCTGCAGTCCGCGCCCGGGTTGACGGTGCTGATCACCTCCCGCGAGCCGCTCGGCTGCCCCGGCGAGAACGTTCTCGAGGTCAGCCCGCTGCCCTGCGAAGGCCCCGACAGCGACGCCCTCGCGCTCTTCCGGGCCCGCGCACTGGCCGCCACCCCGTACGCCGAGGCCGCCTTCACCGACCCCGACCGGGTGGCCCTGGCCGCCGAGGTCTGCCGACGGCTGGACGGCATCCCGCTCGCCCTCGAACTGGCCGGCGCCCGGATGCGGTTGTGGACCCTGGAGCAGATGGCGCGGCGGCTCGACGTCAGCTTCGACCTGCTGTCGGACACCGCCGCCGCGCGCCTGCCCCGCCACCAGACCATGCGGACCGCGATCGGCTGGAGCCACGAGCTGTGCGAGCCGCTCGAACGGCTGCTGTGGGCCCGGCTCTCGGTGTTCACGGGGGACTTCGACGCCGCCGCCGCGCGCGCCGTGTGCTCGGGCGGCCCGCTGCCCGCCGCGCAGGTCGAACGGGTCCTCGCGGGCCTGGTCTCGAAGTCGGTCGTCCGCTGCACCCGGGAACGCGGCACGGGCGCCCGCTACCGCCTGCTGGACACGATCCGCGAGTACGGCCAGGACTGGCTGGCGGAGCTCGGGGAGGTACGGGTCCTCGCCGACCGGCACGCCCACTGGTACGCCGCGCTCTCGCAGGCCGCCGACCGGGGGTGGCTGGGGCCCGGCCAGGTGGACTGGTACCGCAGGATGACCACCGAGCACGCGCAGCTTCGTACCGCCCTGGAACACCTGCTCGGCTCGGACCCCACGGCGGCCCTGGAAACGGCCGGCGCGCTCTGGTTCTTCTGGTTCTCGTGCGGGCACGTCCACGAGGGCCGGGCCTTCCTGGAGCGGGCCCTGCGCGGCGCCCCGCGGGCGGGTGCCGCGCACGCGCAGGCCCTGTGGGCGCTCGGACTCACCATGCTGCTCCAGGGCGACCTGGACGCCGCCGAGGAGCTGGGCGAGCGGTGCACCCGCGCGGCGGCCGCGCTGGCCGACCCGGAGCCGGAGCTGCGTGCCGCGTACCTGCACGCGGTGTCGGTGCTGATGCCGGGCGATCCCGTACGGGCCCTCGCGCTCGCCGGCCCCAGGGCACGCGGGGGCCACGGGGGCCGGCCGACCGGCCCGGGCTGGCTGCTGTGCCGGCTGGCCACCGGCTACGCCCTGTGCGACCTCGGGCGCTTCGAGGAGGCCGAGCAGGAGGCGCGGGGACTGCGCGAGGCGTGCGAGGAGCTCGGCGAGCGCTGGCTGCGGGCCTACGCGGACTACATCCTGGCCGTCGCGGCCTTCGGGCTCGGCCACCACGGGGAGGCGGCCCGGCACGCGCGGGCGATGCTCTCGGGCAAGCGGCTGCTGGGCGACCGCTTCGGGATCGCGCTCGGCCTGGACCTGCTGGCGGCGGCGGTGGCGGCCATGGGCGACGGCGAACTGGCCGCGCGCCTGCTGGGCACGGGGCACGCCTGGTGGCGCACGGTGGGGCGGCCGCAGATGGGCTCCCCCTCACTGACGGCCCTGCGCGACGAGGGCGAGCGCCAGGCCAGGGCGGCGATCGGCGACGAGGCGTACGAAAGCGCCTTCATGGGTGGTGCGGCAGCGCCCACCGGCTGAGGAAGCGACCGGTGGACGCGCCGTAAATCCTGGGCTCCCGTCAGTACGGGAGGGGTCTGCCCGACGGTGTGCGCAGATCCAGGTCTCGGGGTGCGGGCTTGGGAACGGGCTTGCGGATCAGCTGCTGGCGCATGCTGCCTCCTCGCTCAGACCAGGGCCGGGCGGCGGGGTTCCACCGTGCGGCCGTCGGGGAGCAGTTCACCGGTGTCGTCGAAGACGACGAGGCCGTTGCAGAGCAGATTCCAACCCTGTTCGGGGTGGAAGGCCACGGTGCGGGCGGCGTCGTGATCGGCGCTGTCGGCGGACGGGCAGGGGGGCTGGTGGGAGCACATGGCGCACCTCCTCGCAGAGTGGGGCGGGAAGGCCGGTGGTCACCCGGTCGAATCCGCGATCCACGGTGGCGGTGAGTATTACTGATCGCCACCCCCGGGCGGAAGCCATATTCGCCGCCCAGTTCAGGGTGTGTATGCCCGATTACCATGCGCTCATGCCCGCTATCCGGATCATTCGCCCAACGAGTCTCAGGCCCGAGGAGGCATGGCTGAGGCTGACGGACTGGGAACGCCACGGTGCACAGGTCCCGCTCACTCGGGCGATCATCGAAACGGGGCCTTTTATGCACGTTGGCACCCGTTTCACCATGCGTACGGGCGTGGGAAGCATCACGTTCGACGACCCCATGGAAGTCACCGTCTGGCGGCCGCCCCGGGGCACTTCGCCGGGACTGGTCCGACTCGTCAAACACGGCCGCGCGGTCCTGGGCTGGGCGGAGATCGAAATCCGCCCCTCGCCGGCCGGCGGCTGCGAGGTCGAATGGCGCGAGGAACTGCGCCTGCGCGGCCTGGGCCGCCCCTTCGACCCCCTGGTCGCGGCGGCGGCCCGCGTCCTCTTCGGCCGCGCCCTGGACCGCCTCCTGCGCCCCTGAGCCGCGCGGCGGCACGGAAAGGCCCCTGGGCCCGCCCTACGG
>NZ_JBSGXB010000346.1:0-7345 GCF_053609185.1 Streptomyces sp. NPDC054956
TGGCTTCGCGGTTGGCCTGTGCGATGTAGTCGGCGAGGGTTATCGTCTTCTCAGCCTTTGCCTCCAGGGCGTGGAGGTAGTAGCCGTCGATGTCCCCGATGTCCTTCGCGCTGGCCTCCGTGCCGCGGCGGCGGAGGCGGCCGCGTCCCCGTGCCCGCAGGGGAACGGCTGAAATCAGCCGTTCCCTGTTTCCATACGGGTCGCATGACCGTCTACTTCCGGACCCGATCGATCCTGTCCACTACAGTGCCCGCCAGAGCACGCGCGGGCAGTCCGGGGGGATCAAAATGGACACGGCGACCGAAACGTCCGGGGAGCATCAGAGCCTGCCCGCTGCGGCCGAGCCGCCCACGGCAACGCCCGCACCGCCCGGCAACGGCCCGGCCGCCGGCCCAAGCCCCAGCGCCGCCGCGGCCACCGGCACAGGATCCTCCGCGGGACCCGGCGCGGGCCCGCTCGCCGGGCCGGGGGCCGGGTCCGCCCCAACCCCCCGCCCCGGAACCGGCCTCGGCCCCGCCACCGGCCCCACCGCCGGGGACACCATCGGCGGTCGGGCCGCCGTCACCACCGGGCTCTGGGGCCGCGCCGAGCAGCAGGACTTCCGCAGCCGCGTCAGGGGCGCCCTGCTCGCTGCCGCCATCGGCGACGCCCTCGGCGCCCCCGTGGCCGCCCTCTCCCTCGACGCCCTGCACGCCGCACACGGCCCCGCCGGCCTGACCGACCCCCCGCCCGGCCCCGGCCCGGGGACCGGGACCGTGACCGCCGCCACCCAGCTCGCCCTGTTCACCGTGGACGGCCTGATACGGGCCCACGTACGCCGGGACACCGGCGCCTGGCACCCGCCGACCGACGTGCACCGCGCGTACCTGCGCTGGGCCGCCACCCAGCGCGACTGGGGCCCCGACGAGCGCCGCAAGGACAACGGCTGGCTGGCCCAGGAGGAGTGGCTCTACGCCCGCCGCGCTCCCGCCCGCGCCTGCCTGACCGGTTTCGCCGACGGAGTCCTCGGCACCCTCGACCAGCCGAAGAACCCCGCCGCCCGGGACGCCGCCGCCACCGCCCGTTCCGCCCCCTTCGGCCTGCTCGTCGGCTGGGAGCCCGCGCTCGTCCTCCAACTGTCCGTGGAATGCGCCGCGCAGAGCCACGGACATCCCGCCGCGTACCTGTCGGCGGGCGCCCTCGCCGTCATCGTCCACGGGCTGACCCGCGGCGAGTCCCTCGACTCCGCCGTCCAGCGCGCGCTCGGGCTGCTCGGGGTCCGCCCCGGCCACCAGCCCGTCACCGACGCCCTGCAGCGGGCGGTCGCGGCGGTCACCGCCGGCGTCCCGTCGCCGCAGGCCGTCGAGGCCCTGTCCCCCGGCGACGGCCGCGACGCCGAGGAGGTCCTGGCCATCGCCGTCTACTGCGCGCTCGTCGCCGAGAACGTGGCGCACGGCCTGCGCCTCGCCGTGAACCACGGCGGCGACTCGGCCGCCACGGCCACGCTGTGCGGGGCACTGCTCGGCGCCCAGCACGGGGAGACCGCCCTCCCGGCGGGCTGGCTCGCCGGCCTGGAGGGCCGCGCCACGATCCTGGAACTGGCCGACGACTTCTCCCTGGAGATGACCCAGGGCCCCGCCCTCCACGGCCCGACGGCCGCCTCCCCCGCCTGGCTGGCCCGCTACCCCCGCGGCTGAGCACCCGCACGGCCGACCACCCCGGAACCAGGGCCGGCCCCACGCCCGCCCCCGGGGCCGTGGCCGACGCGTGCCCCTCCCCTCCGCGCGCGCGAAGCCGTACCTTGGCCCTCCCACGCCTCGGAGGTGCCAGCGCACATGCGGATCGCCACGACCATCTTCCTCACCGACCGCACCATCTCCCCCGTACGCCTGGCCCGTGCCCTCGAGGAGCGCGGCTTCTCCGGCCTCTACCTCCCGGAGCACACCCACATCCCGGTCAGCCGCGTCACCGCCGCGCCCATGGGCGGCGAGCTCCCCGAGATGTACGGGCGCACCCTGGACCCCTTCGTCGCCCTCGGCCAGGCCTCCGCCGTGACCGAGCGGCTCCACCTCGGCACCGGCATCACCCTCGTCGCCCAGCACGACCCCATCGACCTCGCGAAGCAGGTCGCCACGCTGGACCACCTGTCCGGCGGCCGCGTCACCCTGGGCATCGGCTACGGCTGGAACGTCGAGGAGGCCGCCGACCACGGAGTCGACTGGCGCACCCGCCGCGAGCTGGTGCGCGACCGCATGGCCCTGATGCGCGCCCTGTGGGCCCCGCAACCGACCGCGTACCTCGGCGAGTTCTCCTCGGTCCAGGCCAGCTCGGCGCACCCCAAGCCCGCCCAGGCCCCGCGCGAACTCGCCCCGGGCGTCCCCCTGTACGGCCCCCGCACCATGATCGGCGGCCAGGCCGGCCCCAAGCTCTTCGCGGCGATCGCCGACCACGCCGACGGCTGGCTCCCGATCGGCGGCGGCCTCACGGAGTCCCTCCCGGTGCTGCGCCAGGTCTGGGAGGCCGCGGGCCGCGACCCCAAGTCCCTCCAGGTGGTCCCGTACGCCGTCCAGCCGAACCCCGGCAAGATGGCCCACTACGCGGAGCTCGGCTTCGACGAGGTCGTTCTGCAGCTCCCGTCGGAGGGCGAATCCGAGGTCCTCGCGGTCCTGGACGACTTCGCGCAGTACCTCTGACCTCTGACCTCTGACCTCTGACCCGGTAGGGCTAACCCCGCGGGTCCGGCTTCCAGTCCTGGACGAGGAGTCCGAGCAGCACCTCGTCGAGGAACTCGCCCATCACCCAGGCCGAGGAACGCAGCACGCCCTCGCGGACGAAGCCGTTGCGCTCGGCCGCGCGCAGCATCGCGTCGTTGTCGGCCAGCGTCTCGATCTGCATCCGGCGCAGGCCGCGCACGACGAACCCGTACGTGCACAGCGCCGCGACCACGTCGGTCCCGTAGCCCTTGCCGCGGGCCGACGGAAGGAGCCCGAGGCCGATGTGCGCGGACCGGTTGTGGTTGTCGATGCCCCACAGCGTCGCGCTGCCGATCAGCGTGCCGCCTTCCAGCTCCACGACGGAGAACGGGACGTGCCCCTGCTCCTTGTCGTCCGGCACCAGCCGCGGATCCTTGGAGCCGGGCGTGATCGGCCGCCACGGCCCGCTTTCGGCCCGCGCGGAGTTGACCACGTCGTCGTAGAGCTCGGTCAGCAGGATCGGAATGTCGTCCTCGTACCGGGCCCTGAGCCCGACTCTGGCACCTTTAAGCATGCGGGCTTCCTATCCGACCGGGCGCACCTGCGGCAAACCAATAAGCCTGCGGAAACCCACTGGTGACGGGGTGCCACGCACCGCGAGACTGGCCGGATGCCAGGCCGGCGCAAACGCAAGCAGAGCAGGGAACGGGCCCACCGCCGGGCCGCCGCCCTGCCCCCCGGCGGCTGGGAGCCGCTGTTCTCGACCGAGGACTACGCGGCCTTCAGGGCGTACGTACACCGCCTGCGCGCCCAGACCCCTCCCGTCGACCCGTCCCGGCTGCGCCTGGACACGTTCTGCTGCCGCCCGCCACACCTGTCGACCTACCAGGTCAGCGTGTTCGTACCGGAGACGGGGCCCGAACGCACGCCCGCATAAGGTGATCCGGACATCACGCGGACGGGGGCGGGGGAAGCATGGGAACGACGGAAGAGGCCTTCACGCCCCAGGAGGCACAGAGGGCCCAGAAGGCTCAGAAGGCCCGCCCGGCGGGCCGTACCGCGCGGAACTCGCTCTTCTGGGCCCTGCTCATCCCCGGCGCGGCCACGGTGGCCGGCTTCATCGCCCAGTTCCCGTACGGCGGTCTGTGGATCGGCGTGATCCTCATCCTCGCCGTGGCCGCCACCGGCGCGACCGTGGCGGGCCTGAACTGGCACCGGAGCGGCGCCGCCACGATCGTCGGCTTCGGCGTCATGGCCCTCGGCCTCTTCGCCGGGCCCAGCCTGTACGAGTCGTACGCGAAGCTGTTCGGCGAGCGGGTCGGCGCCGTGGTCGTCCTGAGCGGGGAGCGCACGGGCAAGCAGGAGGGCCACTTCTACTGCCACGTGATCGACGACGAGGGCGAGGTCAGCAAGCTGGGCAACCAGCAGAACTGCTACGGCGACTTCGCCGAGGAACAGCGCGTCGTCCTCTACAAGGACCCGCTCGGCGCCCTGTCCCCCTGGATCGAGCCCAAGGACGACCGCTCCCTCAGCCCCACCGGCCTGATCACCACGGGCGGGATCTTCCTCCTGATCGGCGGCAGCATGCTCAGCGCAGGCCTGCGGCGGCGCTCGGACCAGGACATCCTGGAGGAACAGCGCCGCAAGTACGGCCCGCCGTGGCGCTCCCGCGGCTAGCGGCCACCACCGACAGGGGGCCGGCCCCCTACGCGGGCAGCTCGGCCCAGACCGTCTTCCCGATCAACCGGTCCCGGACCCCCCAGTCGGCGGCGACGGCGTCCACGATCCGCAGCCCGTAGCCGGCCTCGGCCTGATACTCGTGCGGCCGCACGACCGGCCGCCGGTCCCGCCGGGCATCGGACACCTCGACGCGGAGCGCCCCCGGAATGAGGCTGATCCGCAACTCGAAGTCCCGCCCGGGAACCCGCCCGTGGGTGACGGCATTCGCGGCGAGCTCGGCGACGAGGAGCCCGGCGTCCTCGGAGAGCCCGGTGCGCTCGGGAATCCCCCAGTCGTGCAGCTCGACGAGGGCCAGCTGCCGGGCGAGGCGGGCCCCGCGCCGGGTGGCGGAGAAACGCTGAGTGAACACGCGTACGAGGGCCGAGGGGGCCTGGGGGGATCCTGAGGATGCGCTCATGGGAGCAACGTCCCGCGTGGGCAGGGGCGTTCCCCAGCAAGGCGACCGCTACTTTTCAACTGTACGAGTTCACGTTCTGGACAGTGGCGGTAACCGACCGTGAGGATTGCGACGGGGAGGTGACCGCCGTGGCGAGTGTCGGAGACAGCGGTGACAACGAGGTCGACCCCGACGTCGACCTGAGGAACTTCGGCGAGACGGTCAAGGCCTTCCGCAAACGGGCCGGCCTGACCCAGGAACAGCTCCACCCACTCGTCCGCTACTCCGTCCAGTACATCGGTTCGGTCGAGCAGGGCCGCCGCCACCCCTCCGTGCGGTTCGTCGAGCGGGCGGAGGAGGCCTTGGACGCCTTCGGCGTCATCAAGATCGCGGCGAAGCAGCTCCAGCGGAGGCGGGGGCTGGCGGTGTGGTTCAGGCGATGGGCCGAGCTGGAGAACGGCGCGGTCACGCTGAATACGTACGAATCCCGCTCCGTCCCCGGTCTGCTGCAGCCCGAGTCCTACGCGCGCGCACTGATCGAAGCGGTCCTGCCGCCGCCGACGGCCGAGGAGACCGAAGCTCGCATCGCGGCCCGGCTCGCCCGACAGGAACTGCTCACGCGCACGCCGTACACGGTCTTCAGCTTCATCCTCGACGAAGCCGTGATCGAGAGGCAGACGGGCGGGCCGGAGGTGACGGTCGAGCTGATCGACCACCTGCTGGCGTGCACCAAACTACCCAACATCGACCTGCAGATCATGCCGAAGGTAAGCCCGCAACACGCGGGACTGGGCGGGCCCTTCCGCCTCCTTGAGACGGAGGAGCACGAGTGGATGGGGTACAGCGAGGGGCAGCAGTCGGGCCGGGTGCTGTCGGACCCAAAGGACCTCAGCGTGCTCCACCAGCGGTATGCCAAACTTCGCATCCAGGCCCTCAATCCCGCCGATAGCGCGGGCCTGTTGATGCGATTGCGAGGATCCCTGTGAACAGCTCCCCTCTCCGGTGGTTCAAGAGCAGTTACAGCAGCGGCGACGGCGACAACTGCGTGGAAGTGGCCCTGTCCTGGCACAAGTCGACGTACAGCAGCGGCGACGGCGACGACTGCGTAGAGGTCGCGGCCTGCGCCGACTCCGTCCACATCCGGGACTCGAAGGTGGACGCCGGCCCCGAGCTGGCGGTGACGCCCGGTTCCTGGGCTGCGTTCGTGAGCGGGGTAACGGGCGCCTGAGCTGCGGGCCGCTCGGTGGCTTTGACGGTGACCGGGGGGCGTCCCGGAAGTCCAGTGTCCTTCCGCGCCGGGCCGGCCCGTCAAGGGCGCTCCTTCGTCGCGTCGCTTCGCGATGGCCTTCGGCCACCCTTGACAGACCGACCCGACACGGAAAAACACAAGACTCCCGGGATCCCCCCGGGGGATGGCCGGGAGGAACGAGAGGGAGGAACGGCCGAGTCAGAGGCCCAACGGCCCGCGTTCCGCCGGTCAGCCCAACCCGCACACGAAGACGACCACATCCCCCTCCGAGGCCTTGAGGCGCACCAAATCGCTACACAGTCCCACTCGGCATAGCGGCTGACCGCCGCCTGGGGCTGGGAGCGCAACAGATCGCTACACAATCCCACTCGGCTCAGCGGCCAACGGCCGTCTGGGGCTGGTGGCGCAACAGATCGCTACACACTCGCTCTCGGCTAAGCGGCTGGCCGCCGTCTGGGGCTGGGAGCGCAACAGATCGCTACACAGACCCTCCCGGCTCAGCGGCCGGCGGTCGCGTGGGGTTGATGTGCGCGTCATTTCGCTACGCGCTCCTCACCCATTGGCGTTCGGCGGTCGTTTGGGGCTGGTGGCGCACCAAATCACCACGCGCCGCCCACTGTTTGGCATCTGACGGTTGTCTGGGGCCGGTAGTGGGCCTCCCAGCGGCCCGAAGGGCGCCTGATGTCGCCTAACGGCGAGATCTTCGTCCTTAGCGTCGGAGAAGTGATCGTTTCGCTCCCACCCAGCCGCCATACCGCCGCAAATGGGGCATCGGGAGAGGGGTGGAGGCCTGGAAAGGGATCCGGGCGGCGGTCGCGTGCTCAGAGGGGCACATGGTCGTCGTGGGCGGCCTATCTCCGGCCCAAGACGACCGCCGGACGCCGAACCGACAGGAACTGTGTAGCGATCCGGTGCGCCCCAGCCCCCGACGGCCGCCGGACGCCAATCCCACCGAAGCACGTGGCGAAATGACGCGCACATCGACCCCAGACGACCGCTGGCCGCCAAGCCGAGAACGACTGCGTAGCGATCTGCCGCGCCCACCAGCCCCAGACGGCCGCCGGCCGCTAAACCGAGCGGGACTGCGTAGCGATCTGCCGCGCGCACCAGCCCCAGACGGCGGCCAGCCGCTAGACCGAGAGGGACTGCGTAGCGATCTGCCGCGCCTCAACGCCACAGGCGAGCCTGCTGCAACCAGGCCGCCCCTCGGAGAATGACCTCCCGGCCATCCCCCGGGGGGATCCCGGGAGTCTTGTGTTTTTCCGGGACGGGACGGCCTGTCAAGGGTGGCCGAAGGCCATCGCGAAG
>NZ_JBSGXB010000347.1:0-7308 GCF_053609185.1 Streptomyces sp. NPDC054956
GGGTTTTGCGGCGGGGGGCGGGGCCTTGCCCGGGCGCCCCTCCAGCCCCGCCGGCGATTGAGGACCGGGTCCGGGCTGGCCCGGGGAACGGTGGAAGGGCGGGTAGGGGACAAGCCCCGCAGGGCACGAGGGCCGGGCTAGACGGCCAGGGCCGTGAGCTGGGCCGTGAGCCATTGCTTCGGGGGGAGGGCCGTGGCCGCCGCGGCCAGGCGTTTCGTGCGGTCCGCGCGCTCGGCGGCGGGCATGGACAGCGCCGCGTGCAACGCCGAGGCCGTCTCCGTCACGTCGTACGGGTTCACCGTCAGCGCGTCCTCGCGGAGCTCCTCGTACGCCCCCGCCCCCGTCGACAGCACCAGCGCGCACCCCGCCTCCGACACCACCGGGATCTCCTTCGCCACCAGGTTCATCCCGTCCCGCACGGGGTTGACCAGCGCCACGTCCGCCATCCGGTACACCGCCAGCGAGCGCGCGAAGTCGTCCTCGACCGAGACCAGCACCGGCTGCCAGTCCGCCGTGCCGAACTCCGCGTTGATCTCCGCCGCCAGCTCCCGTACGGAGGCCGTGTACGCGCGGTACGCCTCCAGGTCCTGCCGGGACGGGTACGCCGATGCCAGGTGGACCACCCGGCCGCGCCACTCGGGGTGGACCGTCAGCAGCTCCCGGTAGGCCAGCAGGCCGCGCAGGATGTTCTTCGACAGCTCCGTGCGGTCCACGCGGGCGATCGTCCTCAGGCCCGCGGTCCGCTCGCGCAGCTCCGCCAGCTTCGCGTCCACCTCCGGCCGGTGCGCCAGCGCCCGCAGCTCGTCGCCGTCCACACCCAGCGGGTACACCGCCACCGGCGCCCCGTGCCCCGCCGAAGCCGTGAACTCCCGTGCCCAGCGCTCCGTGTGGAAGCCCACCCGGTCCGCCCCGAGCATGCCCCGCAGCAGCTGCCCGCGGACGTCGTCCGGGAGCATGTCCAGGACGTCCCGCGAGGCCCACGGGGTGTGCGTGAAGTGGCCGATGCGCAGGTCCGGACGGAGTTCCCGCAGCAGGCCCGGGGCCAGTGCCAGGTGGTAGTCCTGGATCAGGACCGTCGCGCCCTGCCCGGCCTCCTCGGCCAGGGCCGCCGCGAAGGCCTCGTTGTACGCGACGTACGAGCCCCACCGCCGCCGGAACTCCGCGTCGAAGACCGGCTCGCGCGGGACGTCGTACAAGTGGTGGTGCAGGAACCACAGCACCGAGTTCGCGATGCCGTTGTACGCGTCGTCGTAGACCGCCGGGTCGATGTCCAGCATCCGCACGCCCGGCTCGGACGTGCCCCGCCGTACCGCCTCCCGGTCCGCGTCCGACAGCGCCGCGCAGATCCACAGCGCGTCGGGCTGTTCCGCGAGGGCTGCGGAGAGGCCGGAGACGAGTCCGCCCCCGCCGCGGCGGGCACTGAGAGTGCCGTCCGCGGCGAGGGCGTACGAGAGGGGGCCGCGGTTCGCGGCGACGAGCACCTGGGAAGCCATGCGGCGAACCTAGCCCGCCCCGCGCCCGGTCAAACGTCAGTGCCTACGCGTGGCTCCCGCGCCGGCTACGCCACGCGACGCCGCGCGTACTCCTCGATGTCCCGCATCGGCGGCCGCTCCTCGGTGTCCACGGCGTGGGTGTGCGGGACGAAGCCCTCCGGGCCGCGCTCGAACTGCGTGAGCTCCGGCCGTACGAGGTGTCCGCGCGAGAGCCGTACCTGCGCCGTGCGGTAGATCGCCGCGGCCATCCGGCCCAGCGCCTGGCCGTCCTGGTGGCGGTGCAGTCGTACGCCGACGTCCACCTGGGCCAGCGCGTCCAGTCCGACGGTGTGCAGCGCGTCCACGAGCAGGCCCAGCTCGACCCCGTAGCCGACCGGGAACGGCAGCCGTTCCAGCAGCTCGCGGCGGACGGCGTACTCGCCGCCCAGCGGCTGGACGAAGCCGGCCAGCTGCGGCCAGTGCAGGTTGAGCAGGGGACGGGCCACGAGCTCGGTGACGCGTCCGCCCTGACCTGGGGCGATCGTGTCGGCGGAGCTGAGCGGGCGGTCGTACATCGCCTTGACGAACCGCACGTCCGGATCGGTCAGCAGCGGGCCGACGATCCCGGAGACGAAGGTCGCCGAGAAGTCGCGCAGGTCGGCGTCGACGAAGCAGACGATGTCACCGGTGGTCGCCAGCAGGGATCGCCACAGCACCTCGCCCTTGCCGGGCAGGGCGGGGATCCTCGGCAGGATGTCGTCGCGGTGCACCACCCGGGCGCCGGCCTTCGCCGCCACCTCCGCCGTACGATCGGTGGAGCCCGAGTCGATCACGACTAGTTCATCCACGAGGGGTGTCGGCAGTCCCTCGATCAGATCGCGACGGATCACCTCGACGATCTCGCCGACCGTCGCCTCCTCGTCGAGGGCCGGCAACACCACGCTCACCGTGGTCCCCGCTGCCCGTTTGGCGCAGAGCAGCTGGTCGAGCGGTCGGTCGGCGGCGGACCAGGAGCGGTCCGCGAGCCATCGCTCCACCTCTTCCAGCACGTTCGGCACTCCCTGGTTCTTCCGGGTTTTGGCCCGATATGTGATCCATCTCGCGGTTCGGACGACTGTCTCAACCACCCGAGCCTTCGGTTACAGTCTTGAACAACGCGAAGGTCCACCGCATGCCGGGGGTCCCCGCGTACAAACGCACCGGCGCGCCATAGAGCGCGTGTGCCGGTGCCATACCGCTCATCCAGAGGGGCAGAGGGACACGGCCCGTTGAAGCCCCGGCAACCCTCCAGTCGGTTCTCGCGATCGCGCATCCAGCGACGTCAGCGAGGTCCCCGGCTAGGGAAGGTGCCAATTCCGTCTCATGGCGAAGTGCGCCATGGGGAAGATGAGGAGAAAGGGCCTCGCCATCATGGCTGCACAGTCTGTCGCAACCTCTGCCGAAACCGTTGTTTCTGGTACTTCCGTCGATCTCGGTCCCGCCACCGGCCTTTCCTGTCGTGAGTGCGGTACCCGCTTCGAGCTCGGCCCGATCTTCGCCTGCGCCGAGTGCTTCGGCCCGCTCGAAGTCTCCTACGACCTGCCGCTCGGCGACCCCGAAGCCCTGCGCGCCGCGATCGAGGCCGGCCCCAACAACATCTGGCGCTACGCGCCGCTGCTGCCCGTCCCGGCGGACGTGGCCTCCAAGCCGAGCCTGAACCCGGGCTTCACCAAGCTCGTGGACGCGCAGAACCTGGCCAAGGAGCTGGGCGTCACCGGCAAGCTGTACGTCAAGGACGACTCCGGCAACCCGACGCACTCCTTCAAGGACCGCGTCGTGGCCATCGCCGTCGAGGCGGCCCGCGCCTTCGGCTTCACCACCCTGTCCTGCTCCTCCACCGGCAACCTGGCCGGCGCCGTCGGCGCCGCGGCCGCCCGCGCCGGCTTCCGCTCCTGCGTGTTCATCCCGCACGACCTGGAGCAGGGCAAGGTCGTCATGGCCGGTGTCTACGGTGGCGACCTGGTCGGCATCGAGGGCAACTACGACGACGTCAACCGCTTCTGCTCCGAGCTCATCGGCGACCCGCTGGGCGAGGGCTGGGGCTTCGTCAACGTCAACCTGCGCCCGTACTACGGCGAGGGCTCCAAGACCCTGGCGTACGAGATCTGCGAGCAGCTCGGCTGGCAGCTGCCCGACCAGATCGTCATCCCGATCGCGTCCGGCTCCCAGCTGACGAAGATCGACAAGGGTCTGCAGGAGCTGATCAAGCTCGGCCTCGTCGAGGACAAGCCGTACAAGATCTTCGGTGCCCAGGCCGAGGGCTGCTCGCCCGTCTCCACCGCCTTCAAGGCCGGTCACGAGGTGGTCCGCCCGCAGAAGCCGAACACCATCGCCAAGTCCCTGGCGATCGGCAACCCGGCGGACGGCCCGTACGTCCTGGACATCGCGCGCCGCACCGGCGGCTTCGTCGAGGACGTCAACGACACCCAGGTCGTCGAGGCCATCAAGATCCTCGCCCAGACCGAGGGCATCTTCGCCGAGACCGCGGGCGGCGTGACCGTCGGCGTGACGAAGAAGCTGATCGAGAACGGGCAGCTGGACCCCTCGCTGACCACCGTGATCCTGAACACCGGCGACGGCCTCAAGACCCTGGAGGCGGTGGCCGCCGACAGCGGCCAGACCGCCACCATCCGCCCGAGCCTGGACGCGTTCCGCGCCGCCGGCCTGGCCTGACCTCCCTCCCCTGCACACCGGAAAGGCAGTAGCGCCATGAGCGTCAACGTCCGCATCCCCACCATCCTGCGCACCTACACCGGCGGCCAGGCCGAGGTCCCCGCCGAGGGCTCGACCCTCGCCGAGGTCATCGAGTCCCTGGAGAAGAGCCACCCGGGCATCGCCGCCCGCGTCCTGGACGACCAGGGCAAGCTGCGCCGCTTCGTCAACGTCTACGTCAACGACGACGACGTGCGCTTCGAGGGCGGGCTGCAGACGTCCACCCCGGACGGCGCCGGCGTCTCGATCATCCCCGCCGTCGCGGGCGGCTGCTGACGGTGCGCGGCGCCGGCCGCCGATAGGCGCCGCCGGCACCCGAAACACTGAATTGCCCCTTCCGCTAATAAGCGGAGGGGGCAATTCTGCTTGGTTGGGCGCGGTAGAGTTGGGGAAGTCCCCTCCGCTGGACTTGCCCGCCGCATATGAGCGGGCCGCGTGAGGGTTGACATTGAGTCAACATGCAAGTGCGGTATGGGGCCTTGGCCTGGTTTGTCCGGCCCGAGTTGCCCTGGAATATTCCTGGTTTTCACCCTATTTCAATCTTTTGCCATGTCCAGAATTCTCGTCGGAATGACCTGTTGCAGACAGCAGCGGTGCAGATACATTCAGCCCCGGTCGAGGCGTTCCGGCGCAAGTTCTGACCCGGGACCGCGAAGTGCGGTCCTGCGCAAGGGCCAGTAATAGGGGAGTTAGGCATGGCTCAGGGCACCGTCAAGTGGTTCAACGCGGAGAAGGGCTACGGCTTCATCGCGGTCGACGGTGGTGCGGATGTGTTCGTCCACTACAGCGCCATCCAGATGGACGGGTACCGCACCCTTGAAGAGGGTCAGCGGGTCGAGTTCGAGATCTCGCAGGGCCAGAAGGGTCCGCAGGCGGACATGGTCAAGCTCGCCGCCGGCTAGTCCGACCGCGATCGACCACCGACACGTACGAGGCCGTTCACCAGGGCCGCGTACGACGGCACAACGGCATGCAGACGAGGGGCCCACATCCTGGACACGGGATGCGGGCCCCTCGTGCGTGGGGCGGCCGCGGCCCTTGTCCCGCCTGGGTATTCATCAGGGTTTCCCCGAAGCCGCTTGCACTCGGGGGTGCCGAGTGCTAATCATTGGCGTTAGCACTCTCCTGGTGAGAGTGCTACTAAACGAGGACCGGGTCGGTGAGGCCCGCAGGGTCCGGTGGGAAGGAACCGCCGGGCACGCAGGCCGTCCGTCGCGGGCGCGGGCGCGGTCCGGGAGCAATCCACCGCTGTCCGGGAGGACCACTTCAGATGGCCAAGATCATTGCGTTCGACGAGGAGGCCCGTCGCGGTCTCGAGCGTGGGATGAACCAGCTCGCCGACGCCGTCAAGGTCACCCTTGGCCCCAAGGGTCGCAACGTCGTCCTTGAGAAGAAGTGGGGCGCCCCCACGATCACCAACGATGGTGTCTCCATCGCCAAGGAGATCGAGCTCGAGGACCCGTACGAGAAGATCGGCGCCGAGCTGGTCAAGGAAGTCGCCAAGAAGACGGACGACGTCGCCGGCGACGGTACGACCACCGCCACCGTGCTCGCCCAGGCGCTCGTCCGCGAGGGCCTGCGCAACGTGGCCGCCGGTGCGAACCCGATGGCCCTCAAGCGCGGCATCGAGAAGGCCGTCGAGGCCGTATCCGCCGCCCTGCTCGACCAGGCCAAGGATGTCGAGACCAAGGAGCAGATCGCTTCGACGGCCTCCATCTCCGCCGCCGACACCCAGATCGGCGAGCTCATCGCCGAGGCCATGGACAAGGTCGGCAAGGAAGGCGTCATCACGGTCGAGGAGTCGCAGACCTTCGGCCTGGAGCTCGAGCTCACCGAGGGCATGCGCTTCGACAAGGGCTACATCTCGGCGTACTTCGCCACCGACATGGAGCGCATGGAGTCGTCCCTCGACGACCCGTACATCCTGATCGTCAACTCGAAGATCGGCTCGGTCAAGGACCTGCTGCCGCTCCTCGAGAAGGTCATGCAGTCCGGCAAGCCGCTGCTGATCATCGCCGAGGACGTCGAGGGCGAGGCGCTCTCCACCCTCGTCGTCAACAAGATCCGCGGCACCTTCAAGTCCGTCGCCGTCAAGGCCCCGGGCTTCGGTGACCGTCGCAAGGCCATGCTCGGCGACATCGCCATCCTCACGGGCGGCACGGTCATCTCCGAGGAGGTCGGCCTCAAGCTCGAGAACGCCGGTCTCGACCTGCTCGGCCGCGCCCGCAAGGTCGTCATCACCAAGGACGAGACCACCATCGTCGACGGTGCCGGTGACAGCGACCAGGTCGCCGGTCGCGTGAACCAGATCCGCGCCGAGATCGAGAACTCCGACTCGGACTACGACCGCGAGAAGCTCCAGGAGCGCCTCGCGAAGCTGGCCGGCGGCGTGGCCGTCATCAAGGCCGGCGCCGCGACCGAGGTCGAGCTCAAGGAGCGCAAGCACCGCATCGAGGACGCCGTTCGCAACGCGAAGGCGGCCGTCGAAGAGGGCATCGTCGCCGGTGGTGGCGTGGCCCTGCTGCAGGCTTCCGCGGTCTTCGAGAAGCTCGAGCTCGAGGGCGACGAGGCGACCGGCGCCAACGCCGTGAAGCTCGCGCTGGAGGCCCCGCTCAAGCAGATCGCCGTCAACGGTGGTCTCGAGGGTGGCGTCGTCGTGGAGAAGGTCCGCAACCTGCAGATCGGTTGGGGCCTGAACGCCGCGACCGGCGAGTACGTGGACATGATCGCCGCGGGCATCATCGACCCGGCGAAGGTCACCCGCTCTGCCCTGCAGAACGCGGCGTCGATCGCGGCCCTCTTCCTCACCACCGAGGCCGTCATCGCCGACAAGCCCGAGAAGGCCGGCGCCGCTGCCGGCGGCGGCATGCCGGGCGGTGACATGGACTTCTGATCGACCTCTGGTCGATCGGCTGTTCTCGTACCGAGGGCGGGGCCCCCGGGTAGCGGGGGGGGGGGGGCCGCCGGGGGGGGTGCACCCCCACCCCGGCCACGACCCACCCCCGCCGGCTTTCCTGCCTATATTTCGGGCCGGGGCGGCCCCCGCGGAACGGGCGAAGGGCGGGTAGGGGACTTGCCCCCGCAG
>NZ_JBSGXB010000348.1:0-7286 GCF_053609185.1 Streptomyces sp. NPDC054956
ACGCGAACGTGACGGGCCGAGCGGCCGGCCAACAGCACTGCTGCTGCCTGCTCCTGCTGTTCTGCCTACTGCTGCTATTCCTGCTTCTTGCGGCGGGTGCCGAAGACGATCTCGTCCCAGCTCGGTACCGCCGCGCGGCGGCCGGGACGGACGCCGTCGGCCTCCGCCTGCCGGTCGGTGGTGCCCGTCAGCCGGTCGCGGTGGCCCGCCACCGTACGGGGCATCAGCACGTCCGCGTACGCGGTTCCCGCACCGGCCGAGGCCGACGCGGCCGGCGGTTCCTCCGCCTCGGGTTCCTCCACCGGCTCCGGGACCACCAGATCGCCGCGGAAGCTCGGCACCGCCTCCAGCAGGGCCGTCAGGGTGTCCCGTTCCTCCTCGGCCTCCGGCTCCGGAGGGGGCGGCGGCGCGGGAGCGACCGGCCTTTCCAGCTGACGGTCGAGCGCACGGTCCAGCGGCCGGTCGCGCGGCAGCCGCGCGATCCTCGGCACGAACGGGAAGCTCGGCTCCGGCGTCGCCGGCAGGTCGTCGGACTCGCCGATCAGGGAGCGGGCCTCGTCGTCCACGGCCACGACCAGCCGGCGCGGCGGGTCGTACGTCCAGCTGGCCGAGTGCGGTTCGCCCGCGACCCGGTAGACCAGGAGGACCTCCCAGGTGCCGTCGTCGCGGCGCCAGGAGTCCCACTGCACGGATTCCTTCTCGGCGCCGCGCAGCGTGAGCCGTTCCTGCACGGCCTCGCCGAGCTGGGGTCCGGTGTTCTCTCCGGGGCGGCGCACGGGGGTCTTGCGGGCCCGCTCGGCCATGAACGCGCGCTCGGCGAGCACGGGGCCCTCGAAGCGGCGTACGCGGTCGACGGGGATGCCGGCGAGCTGGGCGACCTCCTCAGCGGAGGCACCGGCCCGTATGCGGGCCTGGATGTCGCGAGGACGGAGGTGGCTCTCCACCTCGATCTCGATCTGGTTCAGGCGCGCACGGTCATTGCGCACGGCAGCCCGTAGACGCTCGTCGATCGGAAGCGTGTACTCCGTGCTGTCCGCAGCCTTGAGCACCAGTCGTGTGCCGTCATTTGAGACGGCCACGACACGCAGTTCGGGCATGGGGACCTCCCGGGTGGTGCCTGCCGACGTCACGTGCGTCGCTGCTTCCGCTAGTCGAGTGTGGCCTGCCCGGGTGCAGCCTGCCACTACCTTGCCGAGTTAAACCGGCGTGTCGGGCATGCGCCCTTGATCGCTGTTATGGCACGGTTACCTGTTGGGCACGCACAGTGACCGAACGATTACTGTGCGCAGCAGGATCCGTGCAATACCGCGGCATCGCCGGTCTCGAGTGCCGTTTCTCCATCAGCCGGCCCCCTCTCCCGGGTCCGGACATCCGTAAGGAAGGACGGCCCCAGGGCTCGCCACAGTACTCCATTCGGGCCACCTGGGTGGACCGCCGCGCCGCCGAACTTGTCCCGGACGGCGGGAGTTGGGCTGCCCTGGACCGGGTCCACAGCGGGCCGGACCTGGGGGCACGCCCGTTTTCAGGTGTCTTGCTTCACAGAATCTCCGGAAATGGAACTATCCGTTTCGCTCATGTGTCAGTAACTGAAGGAAGTGGAGAAGCGCGAGAGGCAGGACACGCAGGGGATGGCGATGGGTCAGAAGGCGGAGCCGGGCGCCGAGCCGGCGGCGCAGCCGGAGAAGAAGAAGCTCGACCTGAGTGCGACTCAGGTCGCGGGGTCCTCCCTCGCCACCGTCGCGGCCGCCCTGCTCGCCTCGAAGATGGGCGTCTACGGGACCATCCTCGGGGCCGGCGTCGTGAGCGTGGTCGCCACCGCCGGCGGACCCGTCATCCAGCACCTCTTCCGCCGCACCGGCGACCAGCTGCGCGAGAGCGCCCGCCCGAGGAGCCGTCAGGTGCCGGCCGGGGAACCCGCCGAGGAGCGGGCGCCCGACGGCACGATGATGCTCCGCCGGGCCGCGCCCCCGCACCCGGCCGGTCTCTCCGAGGAGTTCGGCGAGGCCACCGTGCACGGCAGCCGGGTACGGGGCTGGAAGCGCACCGCCGTGGCCTCGGCCGCCGCCTTCGCCCTCGCGATCGGCGGGATCGCCGCCTACGAGGCGGTATCCGGGAACGCGGTCAGCAGCGGCGACACGACGGTCTGGGGCGGTACGGCCCAGAACGCCGGCAACAGCAAGCCCGCCCCCGGGGACGAGTCCGGCACCGGCGGCAAGGACAAGGACGGGACGGGCCCGCAGAACGGGAACTCCCCGAGCCCCGCGCCCCCGAGCGGCAGCCCGAGCCCCTCGCCCGACCCGGACTCCTCGCCGTCCCCGGGCACTTCGCCGAGTCCGACCCCGTCCCCGCCGAAGCCGGACCCGACGCCCTCGCCCACGCCCCCGCAGTCCCCGCCGCCCAGCACCGGCAAGTCCACCCCGGGCGCGGCGGACGGCGGTACGGGCACCGGGCAGGACGCGCGGAAGCCCTGACCCGGCCGCGCCCGTGCCGGTCCGGCCCGGGTTCCCGGCTCAGTCCCCGAGGACGCGCCGCAGGTAGTCGTTGCCGAACACCCGGTCCGGGTCGAGCCGGTCGCGCAGCGCCGTGAACTCGCCGAAGCGCGGGTACACCTGGGCGAAGTACTCCGCGTCCCGCGTGTGCACCTTGCCCCAGTGCGGCCGCCCGCCGTGCGCCGTGAAGATCCGCTCGGCGGCGGTGAAGTACGCCTGGTACGGCGTGCCCTTGTACATGTGCACCGCGATGTACGCCGTTTCGCGGCCCGAGGCCGTCGACAGGGTGATGTCGTCCGCCGGGGCCGTGCGCACCTCCACCGGGAAGCTGATCCGCAGGCCGGAGCGGTCGACCATGGTCTTCAGCTCGCGCAGCGCCTCGACGACGTGCTCGCGCGGAAGGGCGTACTCCATCTCCACGAACCGGACCCGGCGCGGGCTGGTGAACACCTTGTACGGGATGTCCGTGTAGGTCCGCGCGGACAGCGCGCGGCTCGCGATCCGGGCGATGGAGGGGATGGCCGCGGGGACGGCGCGGCCGAAGGAGTTGACGGCCTGGAAGATCCCGTTGGACAGCAGCTCGTCCTCGACCCAGGCGGAGACCGCTCCGGGCGGGGCGGCCGGGCCCTGGCTGCGGTTGTTGCGCTTGGTGTTGCAGTTGCCGGTGTGCGGGAACCAGTAGAACTCGAAGTGCTCGTTCTCCGCGTGGTGCTCGTCGAACTCGGCGGTCACCCGCTCGAAGCTCATCGGCTCCTCGCGGGCGGTCAGGAAGAACAGCGGCTCCACGGCGAAGGTGATCGAGGTGACGACGCCGAGCGCCCCGATGCCGAGCCGGGCGGCCGCGAAGACCGCGCGCTCCTCGTCGTCTCCCTTCTCTGAGCACGTGAGCAGCCGTCCGTCCGCCGTGACCAGCTCCAGGCCGCGGATCTGGGCGGCGATGGAGGCGGAGTCGCGGCCGGTGCCGTGGGTCCCGGTGCTCGTGGCGCCGGAGACCGTCTGCTCCATGATGTCGCCCATGTTCGTGAGCGACAGGCCCTCCTTGGCGAGGGCCAGGTTGAGGTCCTTGAGGACCGTGCCCGCCGCCACCGTGACGGTGCCGGCTTCCCGGTCGATCGCCCGGATCCCGGCCAGTGCCTGCGGGCGGATCAGTACGCCGTCGGTCGCGGCGGCCGAGGTGAACGAGTGGCCGGTGCCGACCGCCTTCACCTTCAGCCCGTCCCCGGCGGCCCGGCGGACCGCCTCCTGGAGCTCCCCGACCGAGGCCGGGGCCACCACGCGCACGGGCGTGGCACTGACGTTGCCCGCCCAGTTATGCCACGCGGCGGTCCGTGTCCCGCTCTTCCCTGCTGTCCCCGTCGTCGCCATCGCTAGAAGGCTCCTCCCCTTGCGCCGACCTCGTCAGCCGGCGATAACCCGCGAACGCCACCGCCGCCGCGGCGGCCCCCGCCGAGATGGAGACGACGTACCCGGTCCTCGCGCCGGCGGCGTCGATGACCCAGCCGGCCAAGGAGGAGCCGAGCGCGACCCCGACCGCGAGGCCGGTGCTGATCCAGGTCATGCCCTCGGTCAGCTTCGCGCGTGGTACGTGCGCCTCTATCAGGGCCATCGTGGTGATCATCGTGGGAGCGATGGCGAGGCCCGAGACGAAGAGCGCCACGGCCAGAAACGGAAGGTTCCCGGCCAGTAGGAGGGGGATCATACTCACGGCCATCGCACATATGCCCAGCACCCACCTGCGTTCGGCCTTCCCCTTGAGGTGCAGCAGGCCGAAGACGATGCCGGCGAGGCAGGAACCGCCCGCCCAGATCGCGAGGATGAAGCTGGCGGCGGCCTTGTGGCCCTGCTCCTCGGAGAAGGCCAGGGTGACCACGTCGATGGAGCCGAAGATGGCCCCGGTGGCCACGAAGGTGGCCACCAGCACCTGGAGTCCGGGGGAGCGCAGGGCGGAGGTCCGGTCGGTGTTCTCGCCGCGCGGGTGCGGGGCGGGTTCGGTGGCGCGCTGGGCGGTCAGCCACCACACGCCCACCAGCAGGCAGACCGCGGCGACCAGCGGGCCCGCCTCGGGGAACCAGGTGGTGGAGAGCCCGATGGCGATGATCGGGCCGAAGATGAAGCAGACCTCGTCCAGGACGGACTCCAGGGAGTACGCCGTGTGCAGTTCGCGCGGGGAGTCCCGGTAGATGGCCGTCCAGCGGGCGCGGATCATCGAGCCCACGCTGGGGACGCAGCCGGCGAGCGCGGCGAAGACGAACAGGGTCCAGTCGGGCGCGTCGTTGGCCGCGGACAGCAGCAGGCCGGCGACGGCGACGAGCGCGAGCAGGGTCGCCGGGCGCAGGACGCGGCGCTGGCCGTACTGGTCGACCAGGCGGGAGACCTGCGGGCCGACGAGGGCGGCCGAGAGCGCGAGGGTGGCGGTGAGGGCTCCGGCCAGCGAGTAGCGGCCGGTGAGCTCGGAGATCATCGTGAGGATGCCGACGCCGACCATGGAGATCGGGAGCCGGCCTATGAGGCCGGCCGCGCTGAACCCCCGGCTCCCGGGGGCGGCGAAGATCGCGCGGTAGGGACTGGGCAAGGTGCCCTCCGTAAGGGACGTCATTGGCCCATACAGGTTACGACCGCACACATGGCGCCCGCATGGGGAAGGAGCAAGAGGAAGTAAGGGTGACCTTACCTGCGATGGGGCGGATCCGGACGCCGGGCCTGTTTCCCGGCCGAGGGGCGCGGGTGGCAGGATTCGAGACATGTCTGACCAGCCCCGCGCCTCCGCCGCCGGCCCGGCCGAAGGCCCCGCCGCCCCCTACGACGCCCTCCTGCTGCTGTCCTTCGGCGGCCCCGAGGGGCCCGACGACGTCGTGCCGTTCCTGGAGAACGTCACGCGCGGGCGCGGCATCCCGCGCGAGCGGCTGAAGGAGGTCGGGCAGCACTACTTCGGCTTCGGCGGCGTCAGCCCGATCAACGGGCAGAACCGCGAGCTGCTCGACGCGCTGCGCAAGGACTTCGCGGAACACGGGCTGGACCTGCCGGTCTACTGGGGCAACCGCAACTGGGCCCCGTACCTGAACGACGTGATGCGCGAGATGGCCGCCGACGGGCGCCGCCGCATCGCGGTGCTCGCGACCAGCGCGTACGCCTCGTACTCGGGCTGCCGGCAGTACCGCGAGAACCTCGCCGACGCGCTCGCCCTGCTCGTCGAGGAGGGCACGCCCGAGGCGGAGCTGCCGAAGGTCGACAAGCTGCGGCACTACTTCAACCACCCCGGCTTCGTCCAGCCCATGATCGACGGGGTGCTGGAGTCGCTGGCATCGCTGCCCGAGGAGGTGCGGGCCGGGGCGCGCCTCGCCTTCACCACCCACTCGATCCCGAACGCGGCCGCGGACGCCTCGGGTCCCGTCGAGGACCACACCGGCAACGGCGAGGGCGGGGCCTACGTCAAGCAGCACCTGGACGTCGCGAAGGTGATCGCCGACGCGGTCCGCGCGGAGACCGGCACCGAGCTGCCCTGGGACCTCGTCTACCAGTCGCGCAGCGGCGCCCCGCACATTCCGTGGCTGGAGCCGGACATCTGCGACCACCTGGAGGCCCTCCACGGGGCGGGCACCCCGGCGGTCGTCATGGTGCCGATCGGCTTCGTCTCGGACCACATGGAAGTGCTCTACGACCTCGACACCGAGGCGACGGCGAAGGCCGCCGAACTGGGGCTGCCCGTCGCCCGGTCGGCGACGGTCGGCGCGGACCCCCGGTTCGCGGCCGCCGTACGGGACCTCGTGCTGGAGCGGGCCGCGGCGGAACGCGGCGAGCCCGTGGAGCGCTGCGCGCTCGGCCTGCTCGGCGCCTCCCAGGACCTGTGCGCCGTGGGCTGCTGCCCGGCACGGGCGCCCCGGCCGGCGGCCGCGGGCGTGGACAGCCCGTACGCGTGACCGCCCCCACCGCACCCAGGGATTGGAACCGGCCGTGACCACCGAAGTCTCCGAAGAGCTGAAGACCGAACTGCTGGAGGTGGCCCTGGAGGCCGCCCGGCGGGCGGGCGCCCTGCTGCGGGACGGCCGCCCGGCCGACCTGGCGGTCGCCGCGACCAAGTCGAGCCCGATCGACGTGGTGACCGAGATGGACATCGCGGCCGAGAAGCTGATCACCGGCATCCTCGGGGAACGCCGGCCCGCGGACGGGCTGCTGGGCGAGGAGGGCTCCGACACCGAGGGGAGCAGCGGCGTCCGGTGGGTGATCGATCCGCTGGACGGCACCGTGAACTACCTCTACGGGCTGCCCTCCTGGGGCGTTTCCATCGCGGCCGAGTACCGGGGGACCACCGTGGTGGGTGTCGTCGCGGCGCCGATGCGCGGGGAGACCTTCCACGCGGTGCTGGGGCGCGGGGCGTGGCTGGGCGAGGTCCGGCTGGCCTGCCGGCCGGCGGCCCCGCTGGACCAGGCGCTGATCGGCACCGGGTTCGCGTACGTCCAGACCCGCAGGGCCCACCAGGCCGAGGTGGCCCGGCGGATCATCCCGGTGGTCCGGGACATCCGGCGCGGCGGGTCGGCGGCGATCGACCTGTGCGACGTGGCCGCCGGGCGGCTCGACGGGTACTGGGAGCGCGGGCTGAACCCCTGGGACCTGGCGGCGGGCGAGCTGATCGCCCGGGAGGCCGGTGCGACGACCGGCGGCCGGCCCGGTGAGGCGGCCTCGGGGGAGCTGGTGCTGGCCGCCACGCCGGCGGTGTTCGCCTCCCTGCAGCCGCTGCTGGAGGAGGCCGGGGCCTGGCACGACTGAGCCGGCGGCGCCGCTGCTGGGGCTCCGCCCCAG
>NZ_JBSGXB010000349.1:0-7273 GCF_053609185.1 Streptomyces sp. NPDC054956
GCCTCGTAGACCGCGTACGCCCACACCGCTCCGCGGACGTCCGTACTGCTCGACCTACTCGACTAGTGGTTCTCGGTCGGCCGCAGATCGCGCGGGATCAGGGCCCACGTGGTCGCGGCGGCGGCGACCGCGAGGGCGCCGGCCATCAGGAACGCCGGGGTGATCGCCAGGGTGTAGGCCTGCGAGGCGGCGTCGAGCAGGGTCTGGCCGACGGTGCCGCCGAGCAGTTCGGCGGTGTGGGCGGCCTCGCCCACGGAGTCCCGTACGGCGGTCAGCGTGGTCGAGTCCAGGTCCAGGGCCGGGAGGTTGGCCCGGTAGAGCGCCGCGGCGGTGGAGCCGAGGATGGCGACGCCCATGGCCGAGCCCAGTTCGTAGCAGGTCTCCTCGATGGCCGCGGCGCTGGAGACCTCGTCGGCCGGGGCCGTGGAGATCAGGGTCACCGAGGCGACCGTGGTGGCGATGCCCGCGCCCAGGCCCATGATCCCGAGCGCCACGGCGAAGGCGGGGTAGCCGAGGCCGGTGAACTGCTGGAGGGTCCAGGGCAGTGCCATGCCCAGCGCGAGGACCACCAGGCCGGCGCCGAGCACGTGCCGGATCGGGAAGCGCTGCATGAGGGCCGGGGCGACCATCGAGGCGCAGATCAGCGCGAGCGGGGCGGGCAGCAGCGATACGCCGGCTTCGAGCGGGGTGTAGCCCTGGCCGTACTGGAACCACTGGGTGACCAGGAACAGGATCGCGCCCATGCCCACCATGGGCAGGAAGATCGCGGTGGCGGCCACGCTGAACGCGGGCTTGGCGAACAGCCGGACCTGCAGCAGCGGGTTGTCCACGCGCAGCTGGCGGCGTACGAACACGGTCAGGGAGACGGCGGCGAGGGCGAGCAGGGCCCACGGCAGCGGGTCGGCGACGCCGCTCTTGCCGAGCTGCTTGATGCCGCCCGCGAGGGCGAGCATGCCGACGATCGACTGGCCGACGCCCCACCAGTCCCACGTGCCGGTGGCGCGCGGGGAACGGGATTCGGGGAGGTAGCGCAGACCGGCCGCGACGATGAGCGCGGTGACGGGGATGTTGAGGAGGAAGGCGGAGTGCCAGCCGTAGTCCTGGACGAGCAGTCCGCCGACGACCGGGCCGAAGGCCATGCCGCCGCCGAAGACGGCGGCCCAGACGGCGAGCGCGAAGGCGCGTTCCTTGGCGTCGGTGAAGACGCTGCGCAGGATCGACAGGGTGGACGGCATGATCGCGGCGCCGCCGACGCCGAGGAGGGCGCGGGCCGCGATGACGTGCCAGGCCTCGGTGGAGAAGACGGCGATGAGCGAGGCCACGGCGAAGATGCCGAAGCCGGCCATCAGCAGCCGCTTGCGGCCCCAGCGGTCGCCGAGGGCGCCGGCGGTGACCAGCAGGCCGGAGAGGGCCAGCGCGTAGATGTCGATGATCCACAGCTGCTGCACGGCGCCCGGCTGGAGGTCGCCGACGAGCGAGGGGAAGGCCACGTTGAGGATCGTGGTGTCCATGGAGATGAGCAGGAGACTGCCGGAGAGGATCGCGAGCACGATCCAGCGGCGCGGGTCCTGCGTGGGGGTGTGCATGGGGGTTCCGTTCACGGTGTACGCGGAGGTGGTGCGGGAGTCGCGCGGCGGGGCGGGGGCGGGGTCACGCGGCCGGGGCCGGCCGGGTTCCGCTGAGGAAGGAGGCGAGGACGAGCCGGCCGATGTCGCGCCGGGCCAGGTGCCCGTCGCGGACGCCTTCGGCGGCGGCGTCGAGCAGTCCCCAGAGCGAGTACCAGATCCAGTACGCGGGCAGGTCGACGCGCAGCCGGCCGAGGCGCTGGCCGAGGCCGAGGAAGGCGAGGGCCCGCTGGTCCTGGCGCTGGATTCCGGCGCGGAAGGCGGGATCGGCGAGCACGGTGGCGTCGCGCGAGGTGAACCCGTACAGGTGCGCGGCGGGCAGCAGACCGGTGACGAGCCGCTCCAGGGCGGCGTCGAAGTCCTCGCCGTCGGCGGTGGCGGGCAGATCGGCGGGAGCCAGGCAGCCGTCGACGACGACGATGGCCCGGGCGGCCACGGCCTTGAGCAGCGCCTCGCGGGTCGCGTAGCGGCGGCTGAGCGTGGCGCGGCTGGTGCCGATGCCTGCGGCGATGTGCGTCATCGAGGCGCTGTGGTCGCCGGCGAGGACGCGCGCGGCGCCGTCCAGCAGCTCTTCTTCGTTCATCATGCGATCCTCCTTCGTATCAAACGATACAAATTTGTCTCACCTGATGCAAATCTGATCCACGGCGGGCCCGGGTCGGTGCCGCGCGGCCGAGGAGCCCGAAGGCGCCCGTACGCTGTTCGGGTGATGACGGACATGAACGAGGATTCCGAGCCGGCCCGCTCGGCGGCGGCCGCCGCGGCCGCGGCGAAGTACGAGAAGTGGAAGGAGAACGGCGTCCTGCTGCGCGCGTTCTTCTACATCGCCGGCACGCACCTCTTCGCCGGGTTCGTCTGGCTGCTGTTCCTCCTGGGCGAGCACGCCGAGAAGTAGCAGCAGCCCGCACGGGGACCGACGCACGGGGAACGGCAGGAGATCCACTCATCGACGGCGCCGAGACCGACACGGCCCTGGTGCGATCCCTCCTGCGCGAACAGCATCCGGACCTCGCCGGGCTCGGACTCCGCGTGGTGGACGGCGGCTGGGACAACCAGTTGTGGCGCCTCGGGGACGAGCCGGCCGTGCGACTGCCGCGCACGCGCGATCCGGCGACCGACCTCGCGGCCGCCTGGCTGCTCCTTCCCGCCGGCGCGGCTCCGCGGTTCTTCGAGGTCTACGCGGACGCGGACGCCGCTACGGTCCGGCGCGCCCGCGGGTGGGCCGTGCTGCGGGGGCTCTCCCTCGTCGGCATCGGCCGGACCTGGGAACGCGGCCTCCCCGGCGGCAAGCGGACATGGGGACCCGCGGGCCGGGCGACGCTCGATCGCGTGCTCGCGTCAGGGTAGGAGTCGTCCGGCCGGAGCCGGCAACGTCCCGCTCAGCGGGAAGTGACCGCCCGTTCCAGGAGGGCGCGGAGGGCATGTTGCTCCTCGGGGGCGAGGCCGTCCAGCGGGGAATCCGTGTGGAGGAGGTCGAGGAGGCGCGTGCGCAGCGCCGTGCCCTCCGCCGTGAGTACGAGGTGCTTGGCGCGGCGGTCCGTGGGGTGCGGGTGGCGCTCGACCAGGCCCTGCTTCTCCAGCTTGTCCACCACGAAGGTGGTGTTGGACGGCTCGCAGCACATGCGTTCCGCGAGGTCCCGCATGGTCATCGGCCCGCTCATCTCCCGCAGCGCCGTCGCCTGCGGTGCGGTGAGGCCCAGGGTGCCGGCCTGCTCCCGCACGTGTTCGGCGATCCGCTGAGCCAGCCCGTTCACCAGACCGCACAGCTGCCGCTCGGCGCTGGCCTGCGAGTCGGGGGACGTCGTCATGCCACCACCCTAACAAGTCCGTGAAGACGAAATAATTCCAGCTTGAATGATTCAAGCTTGATGCTTATGGTTGGCGTCGTCGCCGCAGGAACCGCTGCGGCGGCCTGACGAAGACTCACGGGAGCGAACCCATGACCGACTTGACGGTTGCTCAGGACGTACGACTGCGCCGGCCGGCGGGAATCCGCTCGATACGGCTGGGCGACACGAAGGTGTCGTACGTTCCGGACGGCGACGTACGGATCCGGCCGCTGCGGCTGCTCCCGGACACCACCGAAGCGGACTGGGCCGCGCGCCCCCAGTACCTGGACGCCGCGGGCCACCTCGTGGGGAGCGTCGGCGCCCTGCTGGTGGAGCACGGCGACCGCGCCCTGCTGATCGACGCGGGCTTCGGCCCCCGCAGCCACGAGGGCCCGGACGGGCCCATCAGCACGGTCCGGGGAGGTGCGCTCGTGGACAGCCTCGCCGAACTCGGGCGCAGGCCGCAGGACATCGAGGCGGTGGCCTTCACCCACCTCCACTCCGACCACCTCGGCTGGGCCTGCTACCCGGACCCCGCCACCGGCCGGCTCGCGTTCGCCCACGCCGAGTACCTGATCTCCGAGCCCGAGTGGGAGCGGCGCGACCTCCTGGAGGCCCAGGGCATGGCCGAGCAGGTCGCGGCCCTCGCGCCGCGCGTGCGTACGGTCGCGGACGGGCAGGAGGTGTTCCCCGGGGTGCACGTGCGCATCACCCCCGGCCACACCGTGGGGCACGCCGAGTACGTCGTCACCGGGGGCGGGCGGCGTCTGATCGCCTTCGGCGACGCGGTGCACTCGCCGGTCCAGATCGACCGCCCGGACTGGTCCGCCGCCTTCGACCACGACCTCGTACGGACGGCCGAGTCCCGCCACCGCCTCGTCGCCGAGCTGGCACAGCCCGGCACGATCGGCTTCGGCGTCCACTTCGCCGACGTGGTGTTCGGCCGCGTCCGGCAGGACGGTGAAGGCGGCGAGGGCGGCCCGGGCGTCCAGGGCCCGGCATGGCAGCCCCTGGACGCCTGACCCGACCGAGACCTACGGCTGCCAGACGTAGCGGACGTCCGGCTCCCGCTCCTCGTTGCGCAGTCCGTCGGTGTGCTCGACGGCGACGAACCCGTGCCGCTCGTAGAACCGCCTGGCCGGTCCGTTGACCTGGAAGGTCCACAGGCGCAGTCCGTCGGGCCGCTGCCGCTTGGCCAGTTCCACGATCCGGTCACCCACGCCCCGGCCGCGCCACGACGGATCGAGGTAGAGCTGTTCGAGTTCCTCGCCGTCGAGCACCAGGAGCCCGATCACGGAGCCTTCGGAGACGGCCACCCAGGCCTCGTACTGCTTCACGACCACATGCAGGAACCAGCTCCGCACCTCGTCGTCCTCGTGCGCGCGGCGCACCGTCGGCAGCGCGGTGTCGAACGACCGCAGCCATACGTCGGCCATGGCGGCCGCATCGGAGTCGTCCGCACGCCGGATCACGAGCTCAGTACTGTTCACAGCGCGCGACTCTCGCAGACGGGCGGTCCGGGCGCATCCGAATTCCAGGACGCCGCCCGGCGGACGGGGTCGCGCTCGGCATCACCGCCGGCCCCGACGGCAACCTCTGGTTCACCGAGATCATCGGCAACCGGATCGGGAGGATCACCACGGCGGGTGCCATCACCCTGTACGACCTGCCCGGCGGCACCGGCTCCCCGTTCGCCATCACCGCCGGGCCCGACGGCAACCTCTGGTACACCAAGGACCCGGGCGACCGGATCGGGAGGATCACGCCCGCCGGGCAGGTCCTCGCCGAGTACCCCCTGCCCCACGCCGACAGCGCCGCGGAGAGCATCACCGCCGGGCCCGACGGCAAGCTGTGGTTCACCGAGCTCTTCAGCGGCACCCGGATCGGGAGGATCAGCACCTCGGGCGCCATCGAGGAGTACAGCCTGCCCAACGCCGACAGCGGTCCCGACGGAATCGCCGCGGGGCCCGACGGCAATCTGTGGTTCACGGAACAGGCCGACCGGATCGGGCGGATCACCACCGGCGGAGACGTCCAGGAGTACCCGCTCCCCCACGCGGGCAGCGTCCCGATCCGCATCACGGCGGGCCCGGACGGCAACATGTGGTTCACCGAGGTCATCGGCGACCGGGTCGGGCGGGTGCAGGTCGGCGCCGGCAAGCCCGAGGCGGACCTGGCGGTCCGGCTCGGCGCGCCGGCCACCGCGCGCGGCGGAACCGAGTTCGGCTACGACATCACGGTGACCAACACCGGGCCCTTCGCCGCCGCCGACTGCCCGGGCCGGACCACGCACCCCTGTGCGGTCCGGCCCGAGCCGTGCGCCGGGCCGCCGCCCGGCGCGGATCCGGCGGACCGCCCGGTCCGAGGACACGGGACGGCTCTCTCAGCCGCGCTCCTCCGGGGAGGTACGGGCGCGGGCGCCGGAGCGGGTGCGGCCGGGGGTCTGGGCACGTTCCGGGTGGCGGCGGACGTACTCGCTCTCCAGCTCGTCCATCCGCTGCGTGTGCGTGACCAGTGCGTCGTCCGATCCGTGCAGCAGGGTTTCGTGGCGGGTGCGGTGGATGGCTTCGAGCTCCTTCATCAGGCGGCCCTCTTCCAGCGCGCTCGCCGACGGACCGGCCTCGCGCGGCGCGTGCTCCGCCATGGCAGGTCACCTCCTCCTCGGCCGGGCCGGGCGCGTCGCCCGGCCGTGCTCATTCCCATCATCCCGGAAGGGCCCGAATGGACCACTTGGCGGACACGCCCCGGCAGACACGTCGGTGGACACGCTGGTAGACACTGTCTACGCCACCTGGTAGACAGTGTCCATGGATCAGGACAGCGGGCTGCGCGAGCGGCTGATCGACGTCGGCGTGGAGATCGTGACCACCGAGGGGACCGCCGGCCTCGGACTGCGCGAGATCGCCCGGCGCGCCGGGGTCTCCCACGGGGCTCCCCGGCGGTACTTCGCCACCCACCACGCACTGCTCTCCGCCATCGCCCGGCGCGGGTTCGCGGACCTCGCCGGGCGCGTCCCCGCCGCGATCTCGGCGGCCCCCGCCGATGACCCGCGCGAGCAGGTGCGGGCGCTGGGGCGCACGTACGTCGGCTTCGCGCTGGAGCACCGCGGCATGTTCGAGCTGATGTTCCGGCACGACCTGCTCGACAGCACCGGGCAGGACGGCGCGGCGGGCTCCCGGCTGCGGGATTCCACGCTGCCGCTGTTCGAGGTCCTCGTCTCGCTCGTCACCCGGTGTTCCGTCGCCGGCCCGCCGCGGATCACCGCCGCCGCGCTCTGGGCCAACCTGCACGGTGTGGCGCAGCTGTGGTCCTGGGGCAGCCTGCCCCTCGCCCTCGGGAGCGGGCCGGGGGCAAACCCGGAGCAGTTCGTCGGCGAGCTCGTCGACGCCACCGTCCACGCACACCTTCCCCGCCCGTGAGGCCCCGTCTCGCGCTCCTCGTCAGCGCGGCCGGAGCGATGCTCGTCGCGGTCGACGGGACGGTGCTGCTCATGGCGCAGCCGAGCCTGCGGCGGGACCTCGGTGCCAGCCTGGCCCAGGTCCAGTGGACGAGCACCGCCTACCTCCTGACCGTGGCCGCCTTCCTCGTCCTCGCCGGCCGTCTCGGTGACCGGTACGGGCACACCCGGCTGCTGTTCACCGGCGTACTCGGCTTCGCGGCGGCCTCGGCGGGCATCGCGCTCGCGCCGGGGGCCGGCTGGGTGATCGCCCTGCGCGCGGCCCAGGGGCTGTTCGGGGCGCTGCTCCAGCCGGCGACCCTCGCGCTGCTGCGGCTCGCGTACCCGGCCGAGCGGCTCGGTACCGCGGTCGCGGTGCGCAC
>NZ_JBSGXB010000350.1:0-7224 GCF_053609185.1 Streptomyces sp. NPDC054956
ACCAGGACCTCCCCACGACGGCCCCCGGCCTGCCCGGCGGTCCGACGGCCCCCGCGAACCCGGCGGACCCCACGGCGCCCGCGGCCCCGTCCGCGGACCCGACGGCTCCGGTGGCCCCGACGGCGCCCACGGCCCCCCTCGCCCCCGCCGACCCGTCGGCGCCCGCCACCCCCGGCAACCCCGCCGATCCGGCCGCGCCGGCGGCCGGCGCGGCGGAGGGGAACGGGAAGCACCGCGGCCCGGCCGCGGTCGAGGCACCGGCCGCGACTGACGCCGCGTCGGACCCGAAGTACACCGTGAAGGCGGGCGACAGCCTGGCCGCCATCGCGGACGCCAAGGGAGTGAAGGGCGGCTGGAACGCGCTCTACGAGGCCAACGAGCAGGTCATCGGCGACGACGCCAACCTGATCAAGCCCGGCCAGAACCTGGATCTAACCCACCAATAAGGGCAGTTAGGGCGCCCGGAAACAGCTGATTGTCCGTTTTCTGTAAGTGAGACATGTGTCTCTTCCGGTCAACTGGCGTGTCAGGTCCGGAGGGTTCCGCAAACCCCGCCCTCACCTGCGCAAACATCACCGGGAAGAGCGCAAGTAGGCCCTGTTTCCCCCCGATGTCGCTCGTTGAACATCGGGGGGAGACCTGTCTACCTTCTGAATCGCTCGCCACCGCGGGCTCCTTCGACCGCATCGCCGAATCCTGCCGGCGGACGGAGGGAACACACGTCGCGTCAAGCGCCGAAGGCAGGAGCGGGGGAACCAAGGTAGGCGCCGGAACCGGCCGTTGAGAGACGGTCACGGAACCGGCTAGGGGTTAAGACGGGCGCTAGGACGCTCGGCCGGGCACTCACTCGCCCGAACCCGACAGCTCACCTCGTAGGCGTCGGTGAGGAGAACTCCATGCTGATTTCCGGCAAGGGCAAGCACCGTCGCGGCAGCAAGGCCGTCCGCATCGTCACGCTCGCCGGTGTCACCGGTGCCGCCATCGCCGCCCCGCTGATGGCCGCCGGTACCGCTTCCGCCGCGACCGCTTCCGAGTGGGACCGCGTCGCCTCGTGCGAGTCCGGTGGCAACTGGTCCATCAACACGGGCAACGGCTACTACGGCGGCCTGCAGTTCTCGTCCTCCACGTGGGCCGCGTACGGCGGCAAGGCGTACGCCGCCCAGGCCAACCAGGCCTCCAAGGCCCAGCAGATAGCCATCGCCGAGAAGGTCCTCAAGGGCCAGGGCAAGGGCGCCTGGCCGTCCTGTGGCGTGGGCCTGTCGAACTCCTCCTACACCGGCGGCGCCGCCGAGGCCCCCAAGCCGAAGGCCGAGCCGAAGAAGCAGGAGAAGAAGGCCGAGCCGAAGAAGGAGACGAAGCGCGCCGAGGCCCCGGCCACGCGCTCCGACCGTCCGGCCGCCAAGCCGAAGACCGAGACCCCCAAGACCGAGGCCCCCAAGACGGGCAACGGCTCCTACGAGGTCAAGTCCGGCGACACCCTGGGCGACATCGCCGCCGCGAACAACGTCTCCGGCGGCTGGGAGAAGCTCTTCGAGCTCAACAAGGACATCGTTTCCGACGCCAACCTGATCTTCCCGGGCCAGAAGCTGAAGCTCAGCTGAATCCTGCGGTAACAGCAGCAGGACCGGCGTCCGCAACACGCAGTGCATCCACCGCCCGGCGCGCAACCCCCTTCGCGCCGGGCGGTGCTGTGTGCCCGTTCCGGCCCGGTGAGGAGCCCGGAAATCCTCGGTGATCAAGGGTCCTATGTCCTGTAAGGGGGGCATTCAGGCCCTTTTTCGTCCCAGGACCCGGGCGGTCGGCTGGCCGAGTGCCCTGAGCCGGTTAGGCTCTAAGCGGCAAGGCCATCCCACGGCCTGACATGCCACCGCACACTCAGCGTCACATCCCAGAAGGAGATGCTCGTGCCGTCCATCGACGTCGTCGTAGCCCGGGAAATCCTGGACTCCCGAGGCAACCCCACGGTCGAGGTCGAGGTGGGCCTCGACGATGGCAGCACCGGCCGTGCTGCAGTTCCGTCCGGTGCCTCCACCGGAGCGTTCGAAGCCGTAGAGCTCCGTGACGGTGACCCCAACCGTTACATGGGCAAGGGTGTCGAGAAGGCCGTCCTCGCCGTCATCGAGCAGCTCGGCCCGGAGCTCGTCGGCTACGACGCCACCGAGCAGCGCCTGATCGACCAGGCGATGATCGACCTGGACGCCACCGACAACAAGGGCTCCCTCGGCGCCAACGCCATCCTCGGCGTCTCCCTCGCCGTCGCGCACGCCGCGTCCGAGGCCTCGGACCTCCCGCTCTTCCGCTACCTCGGCGGTCCGAACGCGCACCTGCTGCCCGTTCCGATGATGAACATCCTCAACGGTGGGTCGCACGCCGACTCCAACGTCGACATCCAGGAGTTCATGATCGCCCCGATCGGCGCGGAGTCCTTCTCCGAGGCCCTTCGCTGGGGTGCCGAGGTCTACCACACCCTCAAGAAGGTCCTGCACACCAAGGGCCTCTCCACCGGTCTGGGCGACGAGGGCGGCTTCGCGCCGAACCTCGAGTCGAACCGCGCCGCGCTCGACCTCATCGTCGAGGCCATCAAGCAGGCCGGCTACGTCCCGGGCACCCAGATCGCGCTCGCGCTCGACGTCGCCGCGTCCGAGTTCTACAAGGACGGCAACTACGAGTTCGAGGGCAAGTCCCGCTCGGCCGCCGAGATGACCGACTACTACGCCGAGCTCGTCGAGGCGTACCCGCTGGTCTCCATCGAGGACCCGCTGTTCGAGGACGACTGGGACGGCTGGAAGACCCTCACCGACCGCCTGGGCTCCAAGGTCCAGATCGTCGGCGACGACCTCTTCGTCACCAACCCCGAGCGCCTCGCCCGCGGTATCGAGGAGGGCTCGGCCAACGCCCTGCTCGTCAAGGTGAACCAGATCGGTTCGCTGACCGAGACCCTCGACGCCGTCGAGATGGCCCAGCGCAACGGCTTCAAGTGCATGATGTCGCACCGCTCCGGCGAGACCGAGGACGTCACCATCGCCGACCTCGCGGTCGCCGTGAACTGCGGCCAGATCAAGACCGGCGCCCCGGCCCGCTCGGACCGCGTCGCCAAGTACAACCAGCTGCTGCGCATCGAGGAGATCCTCGACGACGCCGCGGTGTACGCGGGCCGCAGCGCCTTCCCGCGCTTCAAGGGCTGAACAGTCCTTTAGGCCGCGGGGCGCAAGCCTCCCTACGTCCCCGTACTCGGTCCCGTACCGTGTGCGGGGACGTATTGCGTAGTGCGTGTACAAGGGGAGGCGGATCAATGGCCGGGAACCGGGACCGGTTCGCCACGTTCTCGACCGCGACGAGGCTCAAGCAACTGGGCGAGCGGACCGCGGCGCACGTCTACCGCTCGCAGTCCCGCCGCCAGGTCCGCCGCAGCCGGCTCACCGGCCGGGCCGCCCTGCTCGTCCTCGTCCTCTGTACCCTGGTCGTCGCCCTCGCCTATCCGATGCGCCAGTACGTGTCCCAGCGCTCGGAGATCGCGGAGCAGCAGAAGGCCGCCGCCACCGCGCGCGAGCGGCTGGAGCGGCTGCGCGACGAGAAGGCCCGCTGGCAGGACAACGCGTACGCGGAGCAGCAGGCGCGCAAGCACCTGCACTTCGTCCGGCCGGGGGAGATCAGCTACATCATGAACGACCCCGGGGCCCAGGGCGCCGAGCACCGCCGCAGCGGACAGGCCGCCACCGACCGGCCCTGGTACTCCAACGTCTGGGACGGCGTCGACAAGGCCGACCGCCCGGGCGACTGAGACGTACCCGACCGACTGCGTACCCGACTCGGTACGTGACCATCCACGAGAACGAAAAGACTTCCTCCAGGCATGCAGACGCCCCCGCCCCAGACCGACCGGACCGAGCCGACCGCCGCCGACATCGAGGCGTTCGAGCAGCAGCTCGGCCGCCCGCCGCGCGGGCTGCGCGCCATCGCGCACCGCTGCCCCTGCGGGCAGCCGGACGTGGTGGAGACCGCCCCGCGGCTTCCCGACGGCACGCCCTTCCCGACGCTGTACTACTTGACCTGCCCGCGCGCCGCCGGCGCGATCGGCACGCTCGAGGCCAACGGCGTGATGAAGGAGATGCAGGCCCGGCTCGCCGTGGACCCGGAGCTGGCCGACGCCTACCGGGCCGCGCACGAGGACTACATCACCCGCCGCGACGCCATCGAGGTGCTCCAGGGCTTCCCGAGCGCCGGCGGCATGCCGGACCGGGTCAAGTGCCTGCACGTGCTGGTCGGCCACTCGCTGGCCGCGGGCCCGGGCGTGAACCCGTTCGGCGACGAGGCCCTGGCGATGCTGCCCGAGTGGTGGGCCAAGGGCGCCTGCGTCACCCCGTGCGGGGACAAGGCGGAGCAGACGGGCCCGGACGCGTGACCCGGGTCGCGGGCATCGACTGCGGTACGAACTCCATCCGCCTGCTCGTCGCGGACTGCGACCCCGCCACCGGCGAGTTCGTGGAGCTCGACCGCCGGATGACGGTGGTACGCCTCGGGCAGGGTGTCGACCGGACGGGCCGGCTGGCCCCGGAGGCGCTGGAGCGCACCTTCGCCGCCTGCCGGGAGTACGCGGCGGTCATCGAGGAGCTCGGCGCCGAGCGCCTGCGCTTCGTGGCGACCTCGGCCTCCCGCGACGCCGAGAACCGGGACGAGTTCGTCAAGGGGGTCATGGAGATCCTGGGCGTCGAGCCCACGGTGATCTCCGGTGACCAGGAGGCGGAGTTCTCCTTCACCGGGGCCACGAAGGAGCTGACGGGCACCGACCACCTGGAGAAGCCGTTCCTGGTGGTGGACATCGGCGGCGGCTCCACGGAGTTCGTGGTCGGCGAGGACCACGTCCGGGCGGCCCGCTCCGTCGACGTGGGCTGCGTCCGGATGACCGAGCGCCACCTGCTGGTGGACGGGGTCGTCACCGACCCGCCGACCGCGGCTCAGGTCGCCGCGATAAGGGCGGACATCGAGGCGGCGCTGGACCTGGCCGCCGAGAGCGTCCCGCTGGGCGAGGCGCGCACCCTGGTCGGGCTGGCCGGTTCGGTGACCACGGTCGCCGCGATCGCGCTGGGCCTGACGGAGTACGACTCGGCGGCGATCCACCACTCCCGGATCTCCTACGAGAAGGTCCGCGAGATCAGCGAGCGGATGCTGACGCTGACGCACGCCGAGCGCGCGGCGATCCCGGTGATGCACCCGGGCCGGGTCGACGTGATCGGCGCGGGCGCGCTGGTCCTGCTGGCCGTCATGGAGCGGGTGGGCGCTTCGGAGGTCGTGGTCTCGGAGCACGACATCCTCGACGGAATCGCCTGGTCGGTCGCCTGACGGAGGCGGTGAGGGCCCTCCGGAAGGACTTCCGGGGCCCTTACGGGGGCCTTAGGTCCCGTCGTCCACACGAAGTTCGTGAAGTTCTTCACAAGGAAAAGATGCCCGTGAGGGCTCGAGAGGGGCCTTTTGGGTGCCTCGAGGGCCCCTCGGGCCTTCTTTTTGCGAGCGTTCGTGTGAATGGCGGGCCCCGAGGGGCTCCGTCGGTAGGTATCCACGAACCGGGTGGTCTACTCCGGTTTCAGCCTCGGAGGCCAGTTCAGGCCTGGTGTTCAACGACTCCCGTTACACCCTGGTTCCCGTCGCGCGCCATGACCTCGGTCACGTGGGCGGCGGAGTGTAGCAGAGGGTCTCCAGACCCTTGTGAAGGGGCTCACGAGCGTCACCCCTTGGGGTGCTGGATACTCGTTCCATGAGCACCACGGAGCGTCCCAGGATCCTCGTTGTAGGAGGTGGGTACGTAGGCCTGTACGCAGCCAAGCGCATCATGAAGAAGATGCGTTACGGCGAGGCGACCGTCACGGTCGTCGACCCGCGCTCGTACATGACCTACCAGCCCTTCCTCCCCGAAGTGGCCGCAGGCAGCATCTCGCCTCGGCACGTCGTCGTACCGCTGCGACGCGTGCTTCCGAAGGCTGAGGTCCTCACCGGCCGCGTCACCAGCATCGACCAGGACCGCAAGGTCGCCGTCGTCACGCCGCTCGTCGGCGAGGCGTACGAGCTGCCCTTCGACTACCTGGTGATCGCGCTCGGCGCCGTCTCCCGCACCTTCCCGATCCCCGGCCTCGCCGAACAGGGCATCGGCATGAAGGGCGTCGAAGAGGGCATCGGCCTGCGCAACCACGTACTCGAGCAGCTCGACAAGGCCGAGTCCACGACGGACGAGGACGTCCGCCGCAAGGCCCTCACCTTCGTCTTCGTCGGCGGCGGCTTCGCCGGTGCCGAGACGATCGGCGAGGTCGAGGACATGGCCCGCGACGCCGCGAAGTACTACTCCAGCATCAAGCGCGAGGACATGCGCTTCATCCTGGTCGACGCGGCCGACAAGATCCTTCCCGAGGTCGGGCCCAAGCTCGGCACCTGGGGCAAGGAGCACCTCGAGTCGCGCGGCATCGAGATCTACCTGAACACCTCCATGGACTCCTGCGTGGACGGCCACGTGGTGCTGAAGAACGGCCTCGAGGTCGACTCCAACACCCTGGTGTGGACCGCGGGCGTCAAGCCCAACCCGGTGCTGGCCCGCTACGGCCTGCCGCTGGGCCCGCGCGGCCACGTGGACGCCGAGCCGACCCTCCAGGTCAAGGGCACGGACTACATCTGGACCGCCGGCGACAACGCCCAGGTGCCCGACCTCGCCGCCCGCAAGGCCGGCGTCGAGAACGCCTGGTGCCCGCCGAACGCCCAGCACGCGCTGCGCCAGGCCAAGGTCCTCGGCGACAACGTCATCTCGGGCATGCGGGGCTTCCCGCAGCACGAGTACTCGCACTCCAACAAGGGTGCTGTGGCGGGCCTCGGCCTCCACAAGGGCGTCGCGATGATCGTCATGGGCAAGATGAAGATCAAGCTCAAGGGCCGTCTCGCCTGGTACATGCACCGTGGCTACCACGGCATGGCCATGCCGACCTGGAACCGCAAGATCCGCGTCTTCGCCGACTGGACCCTCGCGATGTTCCTCAAGCGCGAGGTCGTCTCCCTCGGTGCGCTGGAGACCCCGCGCGAGGAGTTCTACGAGGCCGCCAAGCCCGCCCCGGCCCCGGTCGCCGCGAGCGCCCCGGCCGAGAAGGCCAAGGCCTCCTGACCGGCTCCGGCCGGCCGTAGGACCAGCAGGACCAGCAGGACCAGCAGGACCCAGAGCGACCCGAAGGGGCCGCCCGCCATCCGTGG
>NZ_JBSGXB010000351.1:0-7189 GCF_053609185.1 Streptomyces sp. NPDC054956
GGGCCCGTACCCCCGCCGCCCTGCGCGGCATCGAGTGGCTGCGCCGCAACCAGCACCCCGACGGCTCGTGGCCCGGCTGGTGGGCCTGCTACCACCTGCACGGCACGAGCGCGGCCGTCACCGGACTCACCGCCTGCGGAATCCCCGGCACGGACCCGGCGGTGGCCCGGGCCTGCGACTGGATCGTCGCGCACCAGCAGGACGACGGCGGATGGGGCGAGGACATCCGCGCGCTGAACGATCCCGCGTGGATCGGGAACGGCGAGAGCACCCCCTCGCAGACGGGCTGGGCGCTGCTCGCCCTCATCGCCGCCGGCCGCGCCGACAGCGAAGAGGTGCGGGCGGGGCTGGAGTTCCTGGTCCGCACCCAGCAGGAGGACGGCGACTGGGCCGAGCCGTGGCACACCTGGGTCGTGCACCACGACGGCCTGTACTGGCGCGACAGCCTGCTGCGCCTCATCTACCCCACGATGGCGATGTCGGCCTACCGGGCCGCCACCCAGGGATCGGAGCAGCGATGACCGGCGTGACGGTGGTCGGAGGAGGCCTCGCCGGGATGACGGCGGCCTGGGCCATCCGCAAGCTGGGGATTCCGGTGCGGCTGCTCGAAGCCGCGCCGGAGCTCGGCGGGATGGCCGGATCGAAGGTGATCGACGGCAGGGTCGAGGACCACGGGGTGCACATCTTCCCCGCCTGGTACCTCAACACGCTCAAGCTCGTGGGGGAGTTGGGCTTCGCGGACAACCTGCGCGAGACCGGGAGCCTGCACCAGCTGGTGCCGGGCGAGTTCCCCAGGTTCCGGTCGGCGGTCAACCCCGTCGCCGACCAACTGCTCTTCTTCTACGGGGTGATCGACCTGCTCGCCCAGAAGTACGGGGGCCGGGACGAATCGCTCCACGAGTTCCTCCACAGCCGCTGGTACCTGACCGACGCGGCGATCGCCGACGTGGAGCACCTCTTCGTCGCCTCGAGCGCCGCCGAGAGCCGGGCCGTGTCGGCGGCGAGCTTCCGGGGCAGCATCGCCGCCTTCGCACGCCACCCCGGCAAGGTGCGCATGCCCAGGGGAGACCTCCAGCAGTGGTTCATCGGCCCTTTCAGGCAGCGGCTGGAAGCGGCCGGCGTCGAGATCCGCACCGGCGCGGAACTCCTGGAGGTCTCCGTGGACGGCGGCCGGGTGAAGACCCTGACCGTGCGCGACGCCGACGGTGGCACCGTGACCGAGGAGGTCGACGGCCACGTGGTGCTGGCCCTCCCGCACGGGCGGCTGTCCGGACTCGGCAGCGCCGTCACCGGCGCGCTGCAACCCTCGTACGGCGTGGACGAGTTGGTCTCGCGACCGCTCGGCGCGCTCCACATCTACCTGCGCAGGCGGCTCCCGGGCCTGCCCGCCGAACACATCCGTCTCGTCGAATCGCCGCACGCGATCACGCTCATCGACGTCGGCCAGGTCTGGGAAGGGCACGAGAACAGCCTCCTCAACTGCGTGGTCGGCCGCGTCTCGCGGCTCGCGGAGCTGTCCGAGGGCGAGGCGGTCAAGATCCTCGTGGAGGAGCTCATGACCTACGTGCCGGTCCTCACCTGGGACGACATCGAGCACGTCTGCTACCAACCCCACGACAAGGCACCGTTCTTCGCCCCCGGACCCGGCTCCGACCGGCTCCGGCCGGCGAGCACGACCGCACTCGCCAACCTGTACGTGGCCGGCGACTTCTGCGCCGGACCGCCCGGGGTGGCCGGCATGGAGGGCGCCGTGCGCTCCGGCCTGGCCGCCGCCGAATCGGTGCGCCGGGCACTGAGGCAGGACGCGCCGCAGGTGCGGATCGAGCGGATCGGCGGGGTCAGCCCGGCACTCGCCCGGGGCCTGCGGATCGTGCTCGCGCCGTTCGCGGCGGCCGTCCGGATGCTGGCCAAGGTCAGGCAGCCGTGATCGCCGTCGTGACCGGCGCGGCCGGCGGGATCGGCGCCGCGGTGGTGCGCTTGCTCGCGGAAGGCGGCATCACCGTCGCCGCCGTGGACCTGGACCCCGGCCGGCTGTACGCCGTGGTCGACGCGCTCGTCGCCGAAGGGCTGCCCGTACGCGCCCATCCGGCCGACGTCACCTCCTCCGCCGAGGCCGAGGCCGTGGTGGAGGCGGTGGAGCGGGAGGCCGGTCCGGTCGACTACCTGGTGAACGCGGCGGGAGTGCTCCTCCTGGCCGAGGCCAGGGCGCTGAGCGACGGGGACTGGTCCAGCATCTTCGCGGTCAACACGAACGGCGTCTTCTTCATGTCCCGGGCCGTGGTCAACCGGATGATCCCGCGCCGCCGGGGCGCCATCGTCACCGTCGGATCGAACGCGGCGAGCACCGCCCGGGCGTCCATGGCCGGGTACGCCGCCTCCAAGGCGGCGGCGAGCGCCTTCACCAAGTGCCTCGGCCTGGAGGTCGCGCGCTACGGCATCCGCTGCAACCTCGTCGCCCCCGGCTCGACGGACACCCCGATGCTGCACGGCATGCACTCCGGCGGGGACGCGGCCGCCGCGTCCGTCGCCGGGGACCCGGCCGCGTACCGGGCGGGCATTCCGCTCGGCAAGGTGGCGAGTCCCCAGGACGTCGCGCACGCCGTCCGCTTCCTGCTGTCCGACGAAGCCGGACACATCACCATGCACGATCTCACCGTCGACGGAGGGGCGACCCTCGGAGCGCAGGTGTACTGATGGCCGGCATCCCTCCCATCACCCCGTACCCCATGCCCCTGCCGGGAGAACTCCCCCCGGCCGTGGTGGACTGGCGGGCCGACCCGCGCCGTGCGGTGCTCCTCGTCCACGACATGCAGGAGTACTTCCTCCAGCCCTTCTCGCCGGACGCCTCGCCCGGAGCCCCCCTCCTCCACAACGCGGCACGGCTGCGGAGGCGTTGCGCCGAACTGGGCGTCCCGGTCGCCTACACCGCCCAGCCCGGCGGGATGACCCCGCAACAGCGCGGACTGCTCGTGGACTTCTGGGGACCCGGCATGCGGCCCTCGCCCGAGCACCGCAGGGTCGTCGAGGCCCTCGAACCGGCGCCCGGCGACTGGGTGTTCACCAAATGGCGCTACAGCGCCTTCTTCCGGACGGACCTGCTGGAACGGATGCGCGCCGAGGGCCGGGACCAGCTCGTCCTCTGCGGGGTCTACGCGCACGTGGGCGTGCTGGTGACCGCCGTCGACGCCTTCACCCACGACATCCAGCCGTTCCTGGTGGCCGACGCCGTCGCCGACTTCTCCGCCGGGCACCACCGGCTCGCCCTGGAGTACGCGGCGCAGCGGTGCGGCGCCGTCGTCACCACACAGGCCCTGTGCGAGTCCTTCGCGGCCGTACCGGCGGAGGGATCGCGGTGAGCGCCCGGAACGGCGCCCCGGACCTCCTGGCACGCGTCATGGAGGGGACCGCGCCCGCCTTCGCCCTCCTGCACCGCCCGGAGGCCACCTCCCCGGACACCCTGGAGGTGCTGCTCGGCGAGACGTCCCCCTGCCGGACCCTGGCCGACCTCCCGCTTCCCGGCACGGCCGCCGAAGGGGGCGGTCACGAACTGCTCGCCCTCGTGCCCTACCGGCAGATCGGCGAGCGCGGGTTCGAGGCCCACGACGACGGCGAACCGCTGATCGCGATGACGGTCACCGGCCAGGAGCGGCTCCCGCTCTCCGAGGCCCTGCGCCGGCTGCCGAACGAGCCGGTCAAGGTGGACCGGGAGGCCTTCGACATCCCGGACGAGGAGTACGCGGACATCGTGCGCCGCGTGATCGCCGACGAGATCGGCACCGGCGAGGGCGCGAACTTCGTGATCAAGCGTACCTTCACGGCATGGCTGCCCGGCTTCGCCCTCGTCGGCGCCCTGTCCTTCTTCCGCCGGCTGCTCGAACGCGAGACCGGCGCCTACTGGACCTTCCTCGTGCACACGGGCGACCGCGTGCTGGTCGGCGCGACCCCCGAGCGGCACATCAGCGTCCGCGACGGCACCGCGGTCATGAACCCCATCAGCGGCACGTACTGCTATCCCGCCGCCGGCCCCACCCTCGACGGTCTGATGTCCTTCCTGACCGACCGCAAGGAGACCGACGAGCTGTACATGGTCGTGGACGAAGAGCTGAAGATGATGGTGCGCGTCTGCCCCTCCGGCGCGCGGCTCGTCGGGCCCTACCTCAAGGAGATGGCGCGCCTCGCGCACACCGAGTACCTCATCAAGGGACACACCGACCGCGACGTCCGCGACATCCTGCGGGAGACGATGTTCGCGCCCACGGTGACCGGCTCCCCGCTGGAGAACGCCGCCAAGGTGATCAGACGTCACGAACGCGGCGGGCGCGGCTACTACAGCGGCGTGGCCGCCCTCATCGGACGCGACGCCTCGGGGGCCCGGACCCTCGACTCCTCCATCCTGATCCGGACCGCCGACATCGCGGCCGACGGCCGCCTGCGGATCGGCGTCGGGGCGACGCTCGTACGGCACTCCGACCCCGACTCCGAAGCCCGCGAAACGAGGGCCAAGGTGTCCGGACTGCTCGCCGCCCTCGCCGACCCGGCGCCCAGCCGCTTCGCCGACCACCCCGACGTCCGTGCCGCGCTGGCGGGCCGCAACGAGCTCGTCTCCGGATTCTGGCTGGACGAGCCGGACGCCAGGACCACCCCGGCTGCCCCACTGGCGGGGCGCCGCGTCCTCGTGGTCGACGCCGAGGACACCTTCACGGTGATGCTCGCCCATCAGATCCGCTCGCTCGGGGTCGACGTGACCGTACGGCGCTTCGACGAGGAGTACGACACGGCGGCGTACGACCTCGTGGTGCTGGGGCCGGGGCCGGGCGACCCCCGGCAGGTGCTGCGCCCGAAGATCGCGCACCTGTGGTCGACGGTGTCCCGGCTGCTGGACGAGAGGCGCCCCTTCCTGGCCGTGTGCCTCAGCCACCAGGTGCTGAGCGCCCGGCTCGGGCTCGCCCTGGAACGCCGCCCCGTCCCGAACCAGGGCGTACAGCGCGAGATCGGCCTGTTCGGCCGCCGCGAACGGGTCGGCTTCTACAACACGTTCGCGGCCCGCTGCGACGACGAGGTCGTCGAACACCCCGCCTTCGGCCGCATCGCCGTCAGCCGGGACCCGGACACCGGGGAGGTGCACGCCCTGCGCGGCCCGCACTTCGCCTCGATGCAGTTCCACCCGGAGTCCGTCCTCACCCAGGACGGACCGCGGATCACCGGTTCGCTGATCACGGAGGTACTGGGCTCGTGCACGCGATAGCCGTACGAGGAGAAGGGACACGGGAAGAGCCATGGCTCACGCACTCGTCGCCGGAGGCGGCATAGGCGGCCTCGCCACCGCCCTCTCCCTCGCCCTGCGCGGACACCGCGTCACCGTCATGGAGCGTGCTGACCGCTTCGCCGAGATCGGCGCGGGCATCCAGCTCGCCCCGAACGCCTTCCACGCCCTGGACCTCCTCGGCGTCGGCCAGGGGGTGCGCGACCGGGCGGTGTTCATCGACGAACTGCGCTTCATGGACGGCACCACGGGCGAGCAGGTCGCCGCCATGCCGCTCACCGGGCGCTACCGCCGCAGGTTCGGCAACCCGTACGCCGTCGTGGCGCGCGGCGACCTCCACCAGCCGCTGCTCTCGGCGTGCCGGGCGGCCGACGGCGTCGAGATCCTGGCAGGGGCCGGCGTACGGCAGTACGCGCAGGACGGGGACTCGGTCACCGTGACCACCGCCGACGGCCGTACGGTCACGGGCGACCTGCTCGTCGGAGCAGACGGCATCCGCTCGGCCGTCCGCGCCCAACTCGCCGGCGACGGCCCGCCCCGGGTCTGCGGCCACACCATCTACCGCTCGGTGATACCGATGGACCGGGTGCCGCGGGAACTGCGCTGGAGCGCGGCCGCCCTGTGGGCGGGCCCCGACTGGCACTTCGTGCACTACCCGATCGGCGGCGGCGACCAGCTCAACCTCGCCGCGACCCTGGACAACGGCGCCCGCGAGCCCGTCTCGGGACGCCCGGCGGAGCGGGAGACCGTACGGGAATGCTTCCGCGAGCTGAGCCCGCACGGCCGGCGCCTGCTGGAACTGGGCGAGGGCTGGCGGGAGTGGGTGCTCTGCGACCGCGACCCGGTCGACGTCTGGACCGACGGCAGGGTGACCCTGATGGGCGACGCCGCCCACCCGATGCTCCAGTACGCCGCCCAGGGCGCGTGCCAGGCCCTCGAGGACGCCGTGGTCCTGGGCGACGTCCTCGCGGACGCCACCGGCGAGGGGATCGCGCCGCGCCTGGAGGAGTACAACGCCCGGCGGCGCGAGCGGACCGGGCGCGTCCAGCTGGTGGCCAGGGAGATGGGCGCCCGGCTCTACCACCCGGCGGGCGGGGCCGCCCTGGAGCGCAACGCCATGCTGGGCTCGCTCACCGAGGACGAGCTGCACGAGAAGGTGTCCTGGCTGCACGGCCACCGGCTGCGGCGCACGGGGCCCGTACCGCGTGCCGTGCCCGCCTTGAGCGGTGTTCGACTGCCGTAGGCGAGAAGGTCTCATGGTGAGACATTCCTTCCGGTCCCTGTCCGTCCGAAATTTCCGCTACTTCACCCTCGGGCAGGTGCTCTCCGTCACCTGCGGCTCGATGATGTTCGTCGCCCAGGACTGGCTGGTCCTGTCCATGTCCGGCGACTCGGCGCAGACCCTCGGCGTGGTGACCGCGCTGCAGTTCGCCCCGGTGCTGCTGTGCAGCCTCTACGCGGGACGGCTCGCGGACCGGCACGACAAGCGGGCCCTGCTGGTCCTGGCCAACATCGCGGCGGGCACCCTGGCGCTGATGCTGGGACTGCTGCTGCTCTCCGGCGCCGAGCGGCTGTGGCACGTCTACGTCTTCGCGCTGGCCCTCGGCACGGTCAACGCCGTCGAGACCCCGGCCCGCATGTCCTTCGTGAGCGAGATGGTCGGCCCCGAGCTGCTGCCCAACGCCTCCGCCATGAGCGCCGCGTACTTCAACGTGGCCCGCATCGCCGGCCCGGCGCTCGCGGGCGTGGCGATCAGCGGCTTCGGCGTGGTCTCCGTGGTGCTGCTCAACGCCGTCAGCTACGTGGCCACGGTGGCCGCGCTGCTGCTCATGCGCCCGCAGGAGCTGCAGCGTCCGGAGGTCCTGCCGCACGACGCCAAGGTGTCCGACGGGCTGCGCTACCTCTCCGGCCGGCCGGACCTCGTCC
>NZ_JBSGXB010000352.1:0-7155 GCF_053609185.1 Streptomyces sp. NPDC054956
CGCCCCGGCTGCTCTGAGAGAGCCGGGGCGCGGGCCTTCGTGCGTACGTACGGCCGGCTTCTGGCCGAGCTGCTAGCCGAGCTGGTGCATCCAGCCGTGGGCGTCGGCGGAGCGGCCGGTCTGGAGCTCCAGGAGCGCCTTGCGGAGCTTCATGGTGACCTCGCCGGGCTCACCGTCGCCCTGGATCCAGTTGGCTCGCTCGGACTTGACCGAGCCGACCGGGGTGATCACGGCGGCGGTGCCGCAGGCGAAGACCTCGGTCAGGGTGCCGTTCTCGTTGTCGCGCTTCCAGTCCTCGGTGGTGATCCGGCCCTCTTCGGCGGTGTAGCCGAGGTCGCGGGCGATGGTGAGGAGGGAGTCGCGGGTGATGCCGGGGAGCAGCGAGCCGGTGAGCTCGGGGGTGACGATGCGGTCGCCGTACACGAAGTACAGGTTCATGCCGCCCATCTCCTCGATCCAGCGGTGCTCGACGGCGTCGAGCCAGACCACCTGGTCGCAGCCGTGCGAGGCGGCCTGGGCCTGCGCGACGAGGGAGGCCGCGTAGTTGCCGCCGGTCTTGGCCGCGCCGGTGCCGCCCTTGGCGGCGCGCACGTACTCCTCGGAGAGCCAGACGGAGACCGGCTTGACGCCACCGGGGAAGTAGGCGCCGGCGGGCGAGGCGATGACGATGAAGAGGAACTCGTTGGCCGGGCGGACGCCGAGGCCGACCTCGGTGGCGAACATGAACGGCCGCAGGTACAGGGAGGCCTCGCCGGAGTCCGGAACCCAGGCGCGGTCCTGCTTGATCAGCGCGTCGCAGGCGGCGATGAACAGCTCGGTCGGCAGCTCCGGCATGGCCATCCGGCGGGCGGAGGACTGGAAGCGCTCGGCGTTCGCCTGGGGGCGGAACGTGGCGACGGTGCCGTCGGGCTGCTTGTAGGCCTTGAGGCCCTCGAAGATGGTCTGCGCGTAGTGCAGGGTCATGTTCGCCGGGTCCATCGACAGCGGCGCGTAGGGGACCAGCTCGGCGTCGTGCCAGCCGCGGCCCTCGGTCCACTTGACCGTCACCATGTGGTCGGTGAAGTGGCGGCCGAAGCCGGGGCTCGCCAGGATCGCGTCGCGCTCCGCGGCGGACAGGGGGGTCGAGGAGGGCTTCAGCTCGATCGTGGGCGTCGTCATGAGTGCTTGTCCTTCACCGGTTGTGTATGGCGGACCGCGCTCACGGCGTACTAGGACGTCCGAGCTTCCCCGTAGTCCGCGGCCTCGCGTTCGATTATCGCGCGGGAGGAGGCTTCGGTGAAACGGGGTGAATGCGGCCCAGGGGAGATGGTGGCACCCGGGGCCGCACAGGAAAAGCCGCCGGGTGCGGTGGTCGCGACCCGGCGGCTTCTTCTGGGTGGTGCTGCCGGGTCAGCCGGCTACTCGAGCGGCGAGGGCGTCGCCGATCGCGTCGGTCGAGCGGAAGGTGCCGTCGCGCTCGGCCAGGTCGGCGGAGACCGCGTCCTCGATGCGGACGGCCTGCTCCTCGTAGCCCAGGTGGCGCAGCAGGAGGGCGACCGAGAGGATCGTCGCGGTCGGGTCGGCCTTGCCGGTGCCGGCGATGTCCGGGGCCGAGCCGTGGACGGGCTCGAACATGGACGGGAAGGCGCCGGTCGGGTTGATGTTCCCGGAGGCGGCCAGGCCGATTCCGCCGGTCACGGCGGCGGCCAGGTCGGTGAGGATGTCACCGAAGAGGTTGTCCGTGACGATGACGTCGAAGCGCTCGGGCTGGGTGACGAAGAAGATCGTCGCCGCGTCGACGTGCAGGTAGTCGGTGGTGACCTCGGGGTACTCCTGGCCGACCTTGTCGAAGATGTTCTTCCACATGTGGCCCGCGTACACGAGGACGTTGTTCTTGTGGACCAGCGTCAGCTTCTTGCGGGGGCGGGCGTTGGCCCGCTCGTACGCGTCCCGCACGACGCGCTCGACGCCGTACGCGGTGTTGATGCTGACCTCGGTGGCCACCTCGGCCGGGGTGCCGGTGCGCAGGCTGCCGCCGTTGCCGGTGTACGGGCCTTCGGTGCCCTCGCGGACCACGACGAAGTCGATCTCCGGACGCCCGGCCAGCGGAGTGGCGGTGTTCGGGAAGAGCTTCGACGGGCGCAGGTTGATGAAGTGGTCGAAGGCGAAGCGGAGCTTCAGCAGCAGACCGCGCTCCAGGACGCCCGACGGGACCGACGGGTCGCCGATGGCGCCGAGCAGGATCGCGTCGTGGTGCTTGAGCGCCTCGAGCTCCGCTTCCGGGAGGGTTTCACCGGTGCGGTGCCAGCGCTGGGCGCCGAGGTCGTATTCCTTGGTCTCCAGCTTCACATCCTGGGGCAGGACCGCGGTAAGGACCTTGAGGCCCTGAGCCACGACTTCCTGGCCGATGCCATCACCGGGGATCACTGCGAGATTGATGCTGGTCGACATGGTGGAACCGTACTCCTTGTCCCATCCCTCAGACATATTGCGTCCACCATGTGGACGCAATATGTACGGGCCGGGAGGTGGCCCGGAGGGGTGGCCCGGGTGTGCTCAGTGGCCGGTCGAGCCGCCGTTGTCGCGGCGGTCCAGCGCCCGCTGCAGGGCGGCGGCGGCGTTCTTGCGGTCGGCGTCGGCTGCGGCGGAGCGCCGGGCACGGCGAACGGCGACGGGGTTCTGCGTCATGGTGATCGACTCCTTGAGATCACGGCGTGGCGGGGCCACGGATGAGGGGTTCCTTCAAGGCGCCGGAAGAGGCGGGGAGCGGTGCGCGGCAGGGGTTGCCTGCCATCGGGGCACGCTCTCGACCGCCATTCGCCGGATCGGCGAGACGTTCGGCTTCTACAAAGTAGGTCAGCTCCCGCTGTATGTCTCCGCAATTACTCGGACTTCCTACTATCTGAGACGCGAAACCCCCCGGAGGGCCGCTCCGGGGGCTCCGATTTCAGCCGTTCGTGGAGCGGAGTTCCCTGATCAGAGCCCTTACGGCGAGGGTGGCGGCGGATTCCGGTGTGGTGACGTACCCCACCTGTCTCACCGGCCCCTGCGGACCCAGACCGGTGATGTCGACCGCCTCGCCGGCCTCCCGGAGCGACAGCTCGGGCATGATCGCCATGCCGAGCCCGCGGCCGACCATGGTGAGCACCATCGCGTCGTCCTCCGCCTTCACGGTGGCCCGGGGGATCCAGTCCTGCGCCAGCCACCAGGTGCGGGTGTAGGAGCCGCAGTTCTCGTCCCAGTCCAGAAGCGGCAGCGCCTTCGGGTCGGGGTGCCCGGCCGGGTGGACCAGGGCGTACGCCTCCTCCACGAGCACCCCGCTCAACAGGCCCGGCGGTACGCCCTGCGAGACCCCCAGCGTGGCGATGCCGAGGTCCGCGCGGCCCGCGGCGACCTCCCCGGCGGTGCCCGCGCCCAGCTCGCGCACCACCCGGACCTCGGGGCGGATGCCGGGGTGTCGGGCGGTGAGCCGCTCCAGGGCGGGCGGCAGCAGGTGCAGGGCCGCGCTGCGGAAGGCGGCGATCCGCAGCACGCCGGCCGGCTCCGCCCGGCCCGCGCCGCGGCCCGCGCCGCGCGCCTCCGCGCCCATGACCTCGTACAGCCGCAGGATCCGGCGGGCGTGGCCGACGGCCCGCTCCCCCGCCGGGGTGGGCGAGGCGCCGGTCCGGCCGCGCTCGAAGAGCACCGCGCCGAGTTTGGCCTCGCTGCCGCGCACCGAATGCGAGACCGCCGACTGGGTGAGGCCGAGGGCGGCGGCCGCGGCGGTGAACCCGCCGGTCTCGGCGACGGCGACCAGGACCCGCAGTTCCTGCGGGAGGAGCTCGGCCACGGGGGTTCCCACCTCGTTCTATGAGCGTCGTTCATGGATGTGCGGCTTCCATGAACGCAACCCTCTGCCCGGCGCCCCGATTCCCTCCTAGCGTCCTGCCCATGACCACGAACACCGCGCACGCCGTCCACCAGATCGCCCGCCCGACCGGCTTCCCCGCCGCCTGCGACTTCACGTACGTCGAGTCCCCCGTGCCGGAGCCGCGGCCCGGCACCGCCCTGGTGGAGAACCTGCTGCTCTCGGTGGACCCGTACCACCGCGGCATGATGGACGGCGGCGAGGGCGGCTTCGAGCTCCACGCCCCGCTGGAAGGCCGCTCGGTGGGCCGGGTGCTCGCCTCCCGCGACCCGGGCCTCGTGGAGGGAGACCTGGTCTTCCACCGCGAGGGCTGGCGCACCCACGCCCTCGTCACCCGGGGCGTCGGCGGCACCCGCAAGCTGCGCGGCCACGAGGGCGTTCCGCTGGAGGCCCACCTCTCCATCCTCGGCGGCACCGGCCTGACCGCGTACGCCGCCCTGACCCGCACCGCGGCCCTGCGCGAGGGCGAGGACCTCTTCGTCTCCGCCGCGGCGGGCGGCGTCGGCACGGCCACCGGCCACATCGCCCGGCTGCTCGGCGCCCGCCGGATCGTCGGCAGCGCCGGTTCGGCGGCCAAGGTCCGCCACCTCACCGGGGTCCTCGGCTTCGACGCCGCCTTCGACTACCACGACGGGCCGGTCGGCGAGCAGCTCGCGAAGGCGGCGCCCGACGGGATCGACGTCTACGTGGACAACGTCGGCGGGGACCACCTGGAGGGCGCGATCGACGTGCTGCGCGAGTACGGGCGGATCGCCTGGGTCGGCGGGATCTCGATGTACAACGGCGACCGCTCCCCCGCCGCGCCCCGCAACCTCTTCGAGGTCGTACACAAGTCGCTGCGCCTGGAAGGGGTATTGGTTCGCAATCACACCAATCTGCAGGACGAGTTGGAGGACTTCCTGGTCCCGCACCTGCGCAGTGGCCGGATCGGTACCGACACCACCGTTGTGCAGGGATTCGATCACACGGTGAATGCCTTCCTGGGCATGCTCCGGGGGGAGAACCTGGGCAAAATGCTCGTCCGCCTCGGAGACTGATTCCGGCCGACCGGATGTTCACCGAGTTCTTACCGCACGGATGTAGACCTTTGGCGCGGCTGCCGCCACTCTTGCCGTCAATGTGCCAGCGGGGCACTTGAGTTGGAGGCGAGTAGCCAGTGACACCGATCAGCCGCAGAGGATTCGTGGGAATCGGCGCCGGGCTGATGGCGGGGGCGGCCCTGCCCGCGATCGCGCCGGCGTCGGCGGCCGCGGCCGCCGCTTCCGGCACGATCACCGACGTGAAGCACGTGGTGATCCTGATGCAGGAGAACCGCAGCTTCGACCACTACTTCGGCAAGCTGAAGGGTGTCCGCGGCTTCGGCGACCGCGCCGCCGGCAACATCCCGGGCGGCTGGGGCATGTTCAACCAGCCCAACTGGGGCGGCCGCCAGTACCCGTGGAAGCTCAGCTCCACCCCCGCGGCGGGCGGCGTCGACGGCGAGACCCTCGCCCAGTGCAACGGCGACCTCCCGCACAGCTGGACCTCGCAGCACGCGGCCTGGAACAAGGGCCGCATGGACAACTTCGTCACCGGCGTCGGCAACACCCGCACCCTCGGCTACCTCGACCGCGGCGACATACCGTTCCACTACGGGCTCGCCGACAACTACACCATCTGCGACGCCTACTTCTGCTCCACCCTGAGCGCGACCGGCCCCAACCGCACCTTCCTGTGGAGCGGCAAGGTCGACGCGGGCAGCAAGGACGGCGGCGACGAGTCCGGGCTGACCTGGGAGACGTACGCGGAGGCCCTGCAGCGCGCCGGGATGACCTGGAAGGTCTACCAGAACGCCCAGGACAACTACGGGGACAACGGGCTCGCCTACTTCAAGAAGTTCACCGACGCCGCCCCCGGCAACCCGCTGTGGGACCGGGGCATGGGCTCCGTCCCCAAGGTCACCGGCTCCACCCCGGACGACATCGCCGCCGCCATCCGCGCGGACGTCGTCGCCGGCACCCTCCCCCAGGTCTCCTGGGTCGTGGCCAACGAGGCCTTCTCCGAGCACCCGTACGCCCCGCCCGGCGACGGCGCGCACTTCGTGGACCTGGTCTACCGCGCGCTCTCCGCGAACCCCGAGGTCTTCGACTCCACCGTCCTCTTCCTCAACTACGACGAGAACGACGGCTTCTTCGACCACGTCCCGCCGCCGATCGCCCCGCCCGGCACGCCCGGCGAGTACATCGACGGCGTCCCGATCGGGCTCGGCTTCCGCGTCCCGATGATCGTGATGTCCCCGTGGACCCGCGGCGGCTGGGTGAGTTCCGAGGTCTTCGACCACACCTCCGTGCTGCGCTTCATGGAGACGTGGACGGCGGCGCTGGGCACCCCGGCCACCTGCCCGAACATCAGCGCGTGGCGCCGCAAGGTCGTCGGCGACCTGACCGGCGTCTTCGACTTCGCGCACCCGGTGTACGGGGTTCCCGCCGGTCTGCCGTCCACCGCCAAGGTGATCGGCCAGGCGACCTGCGGCCCGCTCCCCAACCCGGTGCCGCAGGACAACGCGCTGCCGGCGCAGGAGCCCGGGACGCGGCCCGCGCGGGCCCTTCCGTACCAGGTCAACGGGAACCTGGACCGCTTCGAGTTCGGGGCGGCCGGCAAGATCCTGGCCTGGTTCTCGATGACGAACGCGGGCACGGAGGCGAAGCGGCCGGCGCACTTCTCGATCCACCCGCACCAGTACCGGGACACGGCGGCCTGGCAGTACACGGTCGACGTCGGCGCCACGTCGACCGACTACTTCAACATCGGCACCGGCAGCGGCTCCGGCAAGTACGACATCTCGATGTACGGCCCGAACCGCTTCCTGCGCCGCTTCATCGGCGACGCGTCGAAGGCCGGCAAGTCGATCGAGGTCGCGGCCCGCTTCGCGGTGGAGCCGGGCACGGGCAAGACGGCGATCTACTTCAGGATGACCAACTCCTCGGGCTCGCCGGTCACCTTCACGATCCGCTCGAACGCCTACCGCACGGACGGCCCGTGGACGTACACGGTCCCGGCGAACTCCTCGCGCGAGGACTACTTCAACGCCGTGGCCTACAGCAACGGCTGGTACGACTTCACGGTCCTCGCCGACTCCGACGGCACCTGGTCGCGCCGCTACACGGGCCACATCGAGTCGGGCGCCCCGAGCGTCTCGGGCTCCTAGACACCGTCCGGCTCCGGCTACAGCACGTCCCCGTTCCGCCAGTCGAAGCGCAGCGGCCCGGCGGCGGGGTCCGGCAGGACCC
>NZ_JBSGXB010000353.1:0-7143 GCF_053609185.1 Streptomyces sp. NPDC054956
GCTCCTGCGAGATGCGCAGGAGCCGGGCTTCTCCCGTTGCGGGATCAGGGGCGATCGGGAGCGCCGTCCTCAGCGCGTGCCCACCGCCGCACGGACCGCCCGGCGGGCCATGCCCGCGTCGTCGTGCAGGCGACGCAGCAGCAGTCGCTGTTCCTCGCCGGAGGACAGGGCGCCCGCCGGGAGGGGCTGGGCCGGGGCGGACGCCAGCATCGAGCGCTGGACCGCCGTCTCGGACATCCGGATCTCCCGGGTCAGCACCAGCATCAGGTTGACCAGGAACGCGTCCCGCGCCGCCGGTCCGGCTGCCTGCGCCATGCGGCTGATCTGGGCCCGGGCGGCCGGGGCGTCGCCCAGTACCGTCCACAGCGTGGCCAGGTCGTAGCCCGGGAGGTACCAGCCCGCGTGCTCCCAGTCCAGGAGCACCGGACCGGCCGGGGACAGCAGCAGGTTCGACAGGAGCGCGTCGCCGTGGTTGAACTGCCAGGGGGTGCCCGACAGTTTCACCCCGTGCAGCAGCTTCTGCAGATCACCGAGGTCCCGGTCGGTCAGCAGGCCCAGCTCGTAGTCCCTGGCGATGCGACGTCCGTAGTTCAGCGGCCGCCCGAACAGCTCCTCGGCGGGCCGCCAGCCGTTCACCTGGCGCACCGCGCCCAGCGCCGCCCGCAGGTCGGCCCGGGGCGGAGCCTCCACCGGATGCCGCTGAAGTGCCGCGACCCGGCCCGCCATCCGCTCGACGATCAGCACGCAGTTCTCCGGATCGGCGGCGATCAGCCGCGGCACCCGGACCTGCGGACGGTGCCGGACGAAGGTCCGGTACGTCGCTATTTCGTGCCGGTACCGCTCGCGCCACTCGGGCGAGTGATCCAGTAAAACCTTCGCGACGGCCGTCATCCGTCCGGTGGTCCCCACCAGCAGGACCGACCGGCCGCTGCGCCGCAGCACCTGAACCGGCGCGAACTCCGGACAGATCCGCTGCACCGAGGCGAGCGCCGTGCGCAACTGGGCCCCCTGCGGGCCCGAAAGGTCGATTCTTCCGCTGAGCGGCTGCGATCCGGTCCCCGGCATCCGCCGTGCCCGTACGGCGCCCTGCGCCGAAGCGGCGGGACGGCCGGGCTCGAGGTAGGGGCCGCCGCCCGCGGGGAGCGTGCGGTGCGGCCGGACAGGGGCGGACACGGAGGACGTTGCTGCGTACATGGCGTTACGGATCCCTTCGTGCGCCGACGAGTTGCGTACGCCGCCCCGCCGGATCCCGTGCATCACCCTGGGGAGTTCCGCCGGTGACCGGGTCGGGGAGGCGCATTCCTACCTGACACCCGGCCGTGGGTGGCGGACCATCGAGCGGACCCTGGCGAACCCTGGCGAATAGTCGCTCGGCATCTGACGGGGGGTTACTGTCAACTCAGCCGAGAACCTGGGGGCTTGACGTGAGCAAAGGACCAAACACCCGTCTGAACGACTTGTTCGGCCTGGCCGGCTGGTCGAAGGGTGAACTGGCGAGGATGGTCAACCGGCAGGCGGCCTCCATGGGTCACCACCAGCTGGCGACCGACACCTCGCGCGTGCGGCGCTGGATCGACATGGGGGAGACCCCGCGCGAACCCGTTCCCACGGTACTGGCAGCCCTGTTCACCGAGCGGCTCGGTCGTGTCGTGACCATCGAGGACCTCGGGTTCGTACGGCAACGGCGCACCACCAAACGGCAGCCGGACGGGGAGAAGGAGAACCCCGACGGGATGCCCTGGGCGCCCGAACGCACAGCCGCGGTCCTCACCGAATTCACGGGAATGGACCTCATGCTCAACCGTCGCGGTCTGATGAGCGCGGGCGCCGCGCTCACCGCCGGCTCAGCCCTCAGCAACGCCATGTACGACTGGCTCCACACCGACCCCGCCCGCACGAAGGGCACGCAGCACCACGACGACTACTTCCAGGCCGACTCGGCGGGCTACGACCGCTACGAGGCCGCGCCCATCGGCTCCCAGGAGATCGAGGCGCTGGAGCGCTCGGTGGAGGTCTTCCGCGCCTGGGACGCCTCCAGAGGCGGCGGCCTCCAGCGCAAGGCCGTGGTCGGGCAGCTCAACGAGGTGGGAGGCATGCTCGCCTACCACCACCCCGACCACCTGCAGCGGCGGTTGTGGGGAGTGGCCGCCAACCTGGCGGTGCTGGCGGGCTGGATGTCCCACGACGTGGGCCTGGAGCCGACCGCGCAGAAGTACTTCGTCATCGCCGCCCACGCCGCCCGGGAGGGGGGCGACCGGCCGCGCGCCGGCGAGGCGCTCTCCCGCGCCGCCCGCCAGATGGTCCACCTGGGCAAGCCCAACGAGGCCCTGGACCTGATGAAGCTGGCGCAGTCCGGTTCCGGCGAGCAGACCCTGCCCCGCACCCGCGCCATGCTGCACACCATCGAGGCCTGGGCGCAGGCCGCGCTGGGCAAGGGGCAGGCCATGCGCCGCACCCTGGGCGAGGCCGAGGACCTGTTCGTGTCCACCTCGGCCGACGTGCCGCCGCCTTCGTGGATGCAGCACTTCGACGAGGCCGATCTGCACGGCATGCAGGCGCTGGCCTTCCGTACCCTCGCCGACCACGACCCCTCGGCGGCACCGATCGCGCAGCAGCACGCCAAGGAGGCCCTGCGGCTGCGGAGCGCGGGCCACGAGCGGTCGAAGATCTTCGACTACATCTCGATGGCCTCGGCCTGCTTCATCGCCGACGACCCGGAGCAGGCCGACCGCTACGCCCGGCTCGCGCTCGTCTCGATGAACGAGACCTCCTCGCACCGCACCTGGGACCGGCTGCGCGAGATGTACCGGCTGACCGGCCAGTACTCCGGCTTCGCCGGCATCGAGGAGCTCCGCGAGGAGATCAAGCTGGCCCTGCCGAACAGCCCCGTGTCCCGTACGGTCTGAGGGCCGTGGCATCCGGGAGTACCCGAGCGGGCGGACGAGAAAGGCCGCGCCTTCCGGCGCGGCCCTGAGTCACTGGCACCTGATGCGCGCCCCGGCGGCCTACGAGCCGATCCTGGCCACCAGCACGCAGGCGTCGTCCTCGCGCTCGCCCTCTCCGAACTCCCCGATCACCATGCGCACGCAGTCCTGCGCGGACCGCGCGGCCGAGAAGTGCGGGGCGAGCGCCAGCAGCCGCTCGGTCCCGTCGGCCTTGCTGAACTCGATGCTGCGCGGAGTCAGTCCGTCGGTGTGCAGGACGAGCACGTCGCCGGGCTCGAGCCGCTCCTCCGCCTGCCCGTACGAGGCTCCGGAGGTCGCTCCCAGCAGCACGCCCTCGGGCGGCAGCAGCGAGCGGCCCTGGCCGTGCCGGAAGAGCAGCGGGGCGGGGTGGCCGGCCTGCGCCCAGGACAGGACCCGGCGCGCGGGATCGTAGCGGCAGCAAACCGCCGAACCGAGCGCGGGCTGCACGGAGGTTTCGAGGAGTTGGTTCAGCCAGCCCATCAGGGGGCCCGGTTCGATGCCCGCCATGGCCATGCCGCGCAGGGCGCCGAGCATCATCGCCATGCCGGAGGTGGCCGTCACCCCGTGCCCGGTCAGGTCACCGACCGTCAGCATGGAGTGTCCGTCGGGGAGTTCGAGGGCGTCGTACCAGTCGCCGCCGATCAGTGCGCTGGTCGCGGAGGGCAGGTAGTGCGCGGCGACGTCCAGGGCACGGGTGTTGTCGTGCGGGAACCGCAGGGAGCCGCGCCACGGGGGGAGCACGGCTTCCTGCAGTTCGACCGCCAGCCGGCGCTCGGTCCGCGCGATCTCCTGCCGGCGCTGCAGCGAGTCACGGGACTCGCGCACCGCCCGCTGGCTCCGGCGCAGTTCGCTCACGTCGCGCAGCACGGCCCACATGGAGGCCGTGCAGCCGTCGGAGTCGAGTACCGGCTCGCCCCTCATGTGCAGCGTCCGGACGCGGCCGTCGGCCCGGACGATGCGGAACTCGCCGTCTATCGGCTTGCCGTCCACCAGACAGGCCGTCACCATCGCGGTCAGCAGCGGCTGGTCCTCGGAGAACAGGGTGGAGCCCAGTTCGTCGAGGGGCAGCGCGCCGGCCTCGGGGGAGCGGCCGAAGATCTGGAACAGCTCGTCGGACCAACTGACCTCGTCGGTCAGCAGGTTCCACTCGGCGCTGCCGACCCGGGTCTGCTGGGCCTCGGCCGCGGACTCGGGGGCGGCCTGCGGTGCCGCGACGGATTCGGCCGCGACGGGCGGCAGGCCTTCCTTGAGCTGTCCGAGGTGCTCGCGGAGGTCGTCGAGGTGGTGCACGGCGAGATCGCACAGCGCGCGCTGCCAGCGGCCCTGCGCGTCGTCGTCGTCGACGACGGTGTCGCGGCGCACCGCGTCGACTTCTCCCCGAAGCCTTCGGGTCTGCGAGATCAGCGCGTCCACCGACCCTGGCTCGGGGGGCTGCGCGGGACGGTCCGCGAACAGGTGGGACGGCATGAGAACTCCGATACAGGCGCGGCACGGCCAAGTCTGAGGAGGACCGGTTCTGATGGAAGGGCCGGTAACGACTCTTGCACAGGCGGCGACGGCCTGTAAGGCGTTTGGCAACATCTGTAGCGGGCTTGTCTAAGGCATATGCCTGCGGCCTCCCGGCCCCCCCTCGGGTGTGCGAACGAATCCGGTCAGCCCTGCCGGCGGATCCGGACGCGATGGCTGACAGCCCTTGCGGCGTCTGGCCCGTTACACCATGAGGGGCACGGGGTGGATCTCACTGGCCGGGTGCCCGGTCCGTTCGTGGATCCGCTGGACCGCCTCCGCCGAAGGTGCCTCGGACAGGCAGTAGACGGTCCCCGACGCGGGGTCGGCCCAGGCGCGCTCGAAGTGCACGCGCTCCTCGCCTTCGATGGCCAGGTCGGCGTTGTGGGCGGCCTTCAGCTGCTCCGCCGTGATGCCGGTCATGCCGTAGTGGACGTCCATGTACTTCGTCACTGCCGCACACCTCCTCCATGCGCTCGGTGTGGCAATGCGGTGGGGCAATGCCCTGCACATTCCATCGTCCGCCCGCGGCCGGAAATCGGCCTTCCGGGACGGGACGGTCGATCGTGCGGCCGAGGTGTACGAGGGCCGGCCCCCGCTCCGCCCGCGGAAACCGGAAGGGACCCGGATCAACGCGGCGGGTCCGCCACCCCCCGATCGGAGGACCCGCGGGCCCGGCGGCCCCCACCGCGGGAGGGGCCCGGACGGGACTTCCCACCACACCCCTTGATCGCTACCCTACGTGTCGGTAACGAGCCGGGGAGGCCCGCTTCGGCGGGCTGCGCGCAGGGTGGGGACACAACGACATGACCGGGCAGAGCCACGCGCCGACCGACGGGCACAGCCGCCGGTCGTTCCTCACCTATCTGGTCGCGGCGCCGACCCTGGCACTCGTCACCCGTGCCGGGGCCGACCTGCTGGCCCCGCAGCCCGCACACGCCGTGATCCCGACCCTGCCCGCCCCCGCGGACCTGGTGGACCTCGGCGACCTGTTCATCCTGGCCGGCGCCCCCACCTCCGCCCTGCTCGCGCTCGTCGTCGACGCCGACGGGACCGTCCGCTTCCGGCTGCCGCGCGAGGAGGTGGGCCAGGGCCTGACCACCGCGGTGGCGATGCTCGTCGCCGAGGAACTCGACGCGCCCCTGGCCGGCGTACGGATCGAACTGGACGACGCCCGCCCCGAGCTGCTGTTCAACCAGCTCACCGGCTCCTCCAACTCCATCCGCTCCCTGTACGGACCGGTCCGCCAGTGCGCCGCCACCGCCCGCGCCCGGCTCGTCGCGGCCGCCGCCCGGCGCTGGGGCCTGCCGGCGTCCTCCCTCACCACCGCGAACGGCGCCGTCCGCGCCCCCGACGGCCGCACCGCCGGATACGGCTCGCTCGCCGCCGACGCCGCCGACGCCGCCGACCCCGCCCTGATCGTCCTCGGCGCCACCCCCAAGCCGGCCGCGAAGCACGCGCTCGTCGGCAAGCCCACCGGCCGGATCGACGCCCGCGCCATGGTCACCGGCGCCCAGCGCTACACCCTCGACCTCGACGTGCCCGGCGCCAAGCCCTGCGTGGTCCGCCGCCCGCCGACCCTGGGCGGCAGCGTCCGGAGCGTGGCCAACCTCGCCGCCGTCCGGGCCATGCCCGGCGTCCTGCACGTGGTCACCATCGCCACCGGAGTGGCCGTCGTCGCCGAGACCTTCGGCCAGGCCCTCGACGCCAAGGCCGCCCTCCAGGTCACCTGGGGCCCGGGCCCCGCGGACCAGCTCTCGGATGCGGCTGTCCGTACGAAGCTGCGCGCCGCCACCCCGCCGCTGCTGGTGCCGCCGCTCCTCACGGCGCACGTGGACGCCGAGTTCGACTTCGCCTTCGTCAGCCACGCCCCGATGGAGACCAACTCCGCCGTGGCCGACGTGCGCGACGACCGCGCGGAGATCTGGTCCGGGCTCAAGTCCCCGATCGTGGCCCGCGAGACGATCGCCGCCGACCTCGGCCTGCCGCTCGACAAGGTCACCGTCCACGTGGTCCAGGCCGGCGGCTCCTTCGGACGCAGGCTGTTCTTCGACGCCGCCCTGGAGGCGGCCCGCATCTCCAAGGCCTGCCGCCGCCCGGTCCGCCTGATGTGGACCCGCGTCGACGACACCCGGCACGGCCGGATGCGGCCCGCCACCCACCACAAGATCCGTGCCACCCACCTGCTCGGCGAGGTCCTCAGCTTCGAGCACCGGGTCGCCGCCGCCGAGACCGACTTCCGGCACGGCCTCGGCGAGATCATCACCGCCACCGCCGCGAGCCTCCCGCTCGGCATCGGCAACGCCACCCTGGCGCAGACGCTGTTCCTCACCACGATCAAGTCCCCGTACAACTTCGGGCTCACCACCCAGGCGCTCACCGAGGTGCCGACCGGGTTGCCCACCGGTTCCTGGCGCTCGGTGTACTCGGCGAACACCCGTGGCGCCGAGGAGATCGTGGTCGACGAGCTGGCCGCCGCGACCGGGCGGGACCCATACCAGTTCCGCCGTACCTTCCTGAAGACGGCCGCCCAGCGGGCCGTCCTCGACAAGGTGGCCGCCGAAGGCGGCTGGGGCCGCGCGATGCCCGCCGGCTGCGCCCCGGGGCAAGCCGTCAACAACGGGGAGAACTCACCGACCCCCCGCCGGGGAGGTGAAGACACCACGGACCC
>NZ_JBSGXB010000354.1:0-7140 GCF_053609185.1 Streptomyces sp. NPDC054956
GATGGAAGCAAGGCGGCCGGCTGCTGCTGGCCGGCACGGTGGCCGCGGGGCTGATGTCCTTCGGACTCCTGCCCGTCACCTTCGCCGCCGCCGCGGGCGGCCCCAACCTCGCCCTCGGCAAGGCGGTCACCGCGAGCGGTTCCCTCGGCGGATACGGGGCCTCCGGAGTCACCGACGGCAACCAGGGCTCGTACTGGGAGGGCCCCTCGGGGAGCTTCCCGCAGTGGGTGCAGGTGGACCTCGGCGGTAGCGTCGCCGTCGACCAGGTGGTGCTGAAGCTGCCGGCCTCCTGGGAGGCGCGCACGGAGACCCTGACCGTGCAGGGCAGCACCGACGGAAACACCTTCACCACCCTGTCCGGCTCCGCGGGGCGGGTGTTCAGCCCGTCGCAGTCCAACGCGGTGACCGTCGGATTCCCCGCCGCGACCGTCCGCTTCGTGAGGGTGAGCGTCACCTCCAACACGGGCTGGCAGGCCGCGCAGATATCCGAGCTCGAGGTGTACTCCGCCGACGGCAGCGGCGGTCCGGGGGACCCCGGCGACCCGGGCACCCCGCCTCCCGCCGGCGTCAACCTCGCCAAGGGCAAGCCGATCGAAGCCTCCTCCACCACCCAGTCCTTCGTCGCGGCCAACGCCAACGACGACAGCGTCACCAGCTACTGGGAGGCCGGCGGCCAGCAGTCCACGCTGACCGTGAAGCTCGGCTCCAACGCCGATGTCACCGGGATCGTCCTCAAGCTCAACCCCGACCCCGTCTGGTCCGGCCGCACCCAGAGCTTCGAGGTCCTGGGCCGCGAGCAGTCGGCGAGCGGGTTCACCTCCCTGAAGGCCCGCGCCGACTACGCCTTCAGCCCGTCCGGCAACCAGAACACCGTGACCGTCCCCGTCACCGGCCGGCTCGCCGACGTCCAGCTGAAGTTCTCCGGCAACACCGGGGCCGGTGGCGGCCAGGCCGCCGAGTTCCAGGTCATCGGCGCCGCCGCGCCGAACCCCGACCTGACCGTCACGGACCTGTCCTGGTCCCCGTCGGCCCCGTCCGAGAGCGACGCCGTCACCGTGGGCGTCACCGTGCGCAACAGCGGCACGGCCGCCTCCGCCGCGACCGCCGTCAACGTCAGCCTGGAAGGCGCGGCAGCCGGCACGGCCCAGGTCGGCGCCCTCGCCGCCGGGGCCTCGGCCACCGTTCCGGTCGCCGTGGGCAAGCGCCCGATGGGCAGCTACACGGTCTCGGCCGTCGTGGACCCGGCCGGCACCGTCCCCGAGCAGGACGACACCAACAACAGCCGTACCGCCGCCGCGAAGCTCGTCGTCGGCCAGGCCCCCGGCCCCGACCTGGAAGCCCTCTCCATCACCAGCAATCCGGCCAACCCCGCCGTCGGCGCCCCGGTCTCCTTCACCGTGGCCGTACGCAACCGGGGCACCACGGCCGTGAGCGCCGGCACGATCACGCGGCTGGTGGCGGGCGCCACCACCCTGAACGGCCCCACCCCCGCGATCGCCGCCGGCGAGACCGTCGACGTGCCGGTCAACGGGACCTGGACGGCGGTCAGCGGCGGAGCCACCCTCACCGCGACCGCCGACGGGACCGGCCTCGTCGCCGAGACCAACGAGAGCAACAACAGCTACTCCCGCGCCGTGGTCGTCGGCCGGGGGGCGGCGCTCCCGTACACCGAGTACGAGGCCGAGGCCGGGCCCCACACCGGCACGCTGCTGCAGAGCGACGCCAAGCGCACCTTCGGGCACACCAACTTCGCCACCGAGTCATCGGGCCGCGAGTCGGTCCGGCTCAACTCCACCGGCCAGTACGTGCAGTTCACCTCCACCGCCGCGGCCAACTCGATCGTCGTGCGCAACTCCATCCCCGACGCCCCGAACGGCGGCGGCACGGACGCCACGATCAGCCTCTACATCAACGGCACTTTCGCCCAGAAGCTCGACCTGTCCTCCAGGCACAGCTGGCTCTACGGCAGCACGGACAGCCCGGAGGGCCTGACCAACACCCCCGGCGGCGACGCCCGGCGGCTCTTCGACGAGTCCCACGCCCTGCTCGCGCAGAGCTACCCGGCCGGCACCACCTTCCGCCTCCAGCGCGACGCCGGCGACACCGCCCCGTACTACGTCATCGACCTGATCGACCTGGAGCAGGTGGCCCCGGCGGCGACCAAGCCCGCCGAATGCACCTCGATCACGGACTACGGCGCGATCCCGAACGACGGCATCGACGACACGGCCGCCATCCAGAGGGCGGTGACGGCGGACCAGAACGGGCAGATCGCCTGCGTCTGGATCCCGCAGGGCCAGTGGCGCCAGGAGCAGAAGATCCTCACCGACGACCCGCTGAACCGGGGCCAGTTCAACCAGGTGGGCATCAGCAACGTCTCCATCCGCGGCGCGGGCATGTGGTACTCCCAGCTCTACACGCTGACCCAGCCGCAGAACGCGGGCGGCATCAACCACCCGCACGAGGGCAACTTCGGCTTCGACATCGACGACAACACGCAGATCTCCGACATCGCCATCTTCGGTTCGGGACGGATCCGCGGCGGCGACGGCAACGCCGAGGGCGGAGTGGGTCTGAACGGCCGCTTCGGCAAGAACACGAAGATCACCAACGTGTGGATCGAGCACGCCAACGTCGGCGTCTGGGTCGGCCGCGACTACGACAACATCCCCGCCCTGTGGGGACCCGGCGACGGCATCGAGTTCAGCGGCATGCGGATCCGCGACACCTACGCCGACGGAATCAACTTCGCCAACGGAACGCGCAACTCGACGGTGTTCAACTCCTCCTTCCGCACGACCGGTGACGACGCCCTGGCGGTGTGGTCCAGCAAGTACGTCAAGGACCAGTCGGTCGACATCGGGCACGACAACCACTTCCGCAACAACACCATCCAGCTGCCGTGGCGGGCCAACGGCGTCGCGGTCTACGGCGGTTACGGCAACACCATCGAGAACAACCTGATCTACGACACGATGAACTACCCCGGCATCATGCTGGCGACCGACCACGACCCGCTGCCCTTCTCCGGTCAGACCCTGATCGCGGGCAACGGTCTCTTCCGCACGGGCGGCGCCTTCTGGAACGAGGACCAGGAGTTCGGCGCGATCACCCTGTTCCCGTCGAACCTGCCCATCCCGGGCGTCGTCATCCGGGACACCGACATCCACGATTCGACCTACGACGGCATCCAGTTCAAGACCGGCGGCGGGGTCATGGCCGACGTCAAGATCACGAACGTGACCATCGACAAGTCCAACAACGGCTCCGGAATCCTGGCCATGGGCGGAGCGCGCGGCAACGCCACCCTGTCCAACGTCACCATCACCGGGTCCGCCCAGGGGAACATCCTGATCGAACCGGGCTCCCAGTTCGTGATCAACGGTGGCTAGCGGCAGCAGCAGCCACCGGCGAGCGGGCTACCGCTTGCCGAGCTTGACCCACTTCGCCGTACTGGGAACGCCCTTCCCGTCGAGGAGGAACAGCATGTAGTACCCGGGCGGGGCGTCGGCCGCGGTGGCCGGCGCCCGCAGCCCGATCGTACGACCGCGGACGCCGGTCATCCGCAACTCCAGATGGCGCTGGCTGGTGTTGACCGCATGGGTCACGGTGGTCGGCGCCAGCAGCACGGCCCGCCGGACCTCGTGGGCGCTCGCGCTCTCCACCGAGAACTGCGCGTCGTGGGCGAGTTCGCCCGCCGGGACCCGGTCGAGGGCGGGCCGGGCGCCCCGGTGCAGGTACGGGGGCTCGTAGATCTCGATCGAACCGTCCATGCCGTCCTTGATGTCGGGGTCGTTGGCGATCTGCTGGAGCTCGTCCCCGGTGACCATGATCCGGCCGTCCGGCAGCACCAGGGCGTTGGAGTGGTAGCCCCGGGGCAGTCGCTGGGCCGGCCCCAGCCGCCACTTCCCGTCCGCTCCCCGCAGTTCGGTCTGCCGGTACTTCAGGTCGGCTTTCGGGTTGAACGGCCCGTGGCCGTAATCCCGGGTGTCCAGAGCCCCGTTGACCGTCAGCAGCGTGCCGTCCGGCAGGATCAGCGTGTCGTCCTGGGTCCGTCCGAAGGCGCGCGGCTCCTCGGTGGTCCAGCTTCCACCCGCGCCGCCCGACAGCCGGTAGGTGTTCGGGTCGTGCGGGTCCCCGCCGAGCACCAGCACCGAGTCGGGGCCCCGGAACCCCGCCGGGAGGGGCACGGCGGACCCGTAGCCCCGGAAGTCCGCGGGCCGCCTGGGCAGGTCCGTACGGGTCTCCGCGTGCGGGTCGAAGAGCCACTGCTGGTCGGCGTCGCGCCCCAGCCCGTAGATCATGCCGTCCCGGAGCGAGAACAGGTGCGGGTAGTCGTTGCGGAACGGCGCGTCCGACCGCAGCCGCTGCGAGGCGATGTCCAACGGGATGTCGAACGGCCGCCAGGGCACCGGCCGCCCGAGCGCGGGGAACCGCTCGACCACCGGGGTCGGCGTGCCCGTTCCGCGCTCGGACTGGCCGGACATGATGACCTGCCGGCCGTCCGCGCCGGTCACCACCGAGGGGTACCAGCGGCCCACCGCCATGTCGCGGTTGCGGTACCAGCCCTCGGTCCACGGGTCGAAGACGAAGGACAGCTTCGCGCCGCTGCCGCCCTTGCCGCCCGTGTTGCCGCCGAACACCCCGAGCATCCCGTTGGGGAGGAAGGAGTGCCCCGCGCAGAAGAAAGGCGCCGGGCGGGGTGCGTGCGTACCGTCGGGCATCAGCACGACCGGCGGGGTGACCTTCTTGAAGGCCCGCGCGCCGGTCCCCTTCGCCGGGTCCCACAGATAGGCGCGGCCGGCGTTCGTCGGTCCGATCCGGTCCGTGGGCCCCGTCTCCTTGGTGGGATCGGTCTCCACCCGGGAGAAGGAGAAGAGCAGCACCTTGCCGGTGGGCAGCTGGGCGACGTGCACACCGAAGTCGGGGGAGGGGAAGTAGTCGGTGAACCGCCCCGAAACCGCCGCCTGGAAAAGGGAGTTGGCCTCGCGCTGCGAGGTGGTGAGCTCCGCCAGGCTCGTGGTGCGCCGCGACTGCGGGTACTCCCCGGCGCCCTTGGCGGCACGGCGCAGCTCGGCGTGGGCCCGCGCGTGGTCCGCGCCGATGACGGAGGCCTCGGCGGTGTCGGTCCCGCCCTGCGCGTCGTGCCCCGGGGACGCGGCGGCGGGCGTGGACGCCACGAGCAGGACGGAGGCGATCGCGAGGGCCGACGACACGGCGGACGACACGGCGGACCGGTGGAGGCGGCGCATGGAACTCCTCGGCGCAGGCGGTGACCGCGAGGCGCTCATCGTAGGAAATGCCCGCTCGAAACCCCGGTGTGACGCGGTCGGAGCCCCTCCCGTGAGCCATTCGGCCGTCCCGTTCGCGCTGCCCCAACGTTTCTGCGGTGAATGGGCCCGGCCATCGGAGTGAGGCCGCGCACCCGGTCACCGGTCCGCTCCCCACGGACCGCTTCGATGGCCGGGTGATCAAAACACTGCGCACCGCGCTCGGCGCCGCCGCCGTGACGGGCAGCCTCCTCGCGCTCCTGCCCGCCTCCGCCGCCGGGGCAGCCGGCCCCGCCGCCGCCCTCGCGCCATCGGACAAGGTGACCGTCGACGTCGCCACGGTCAACGGCTCGGGCTGCCGGCCGGGCAGCGCCGCCGTCGCCGTGGCCCCGGACAACTCGGCCTTCACCGTCACCTACAGCGAGTACCTGGCCGCGGCCGGCGGCAACACCTCCCCGACCGACGGCCGCAAGAACTGCCTGCTCTCCCTGGTCGTCCACGTTCCCCAGGGCTTCACCTACGCCGTGGCCCAGGTCGACTACCGGGGCTTCGGCAGCCTCCAGCAGGGCGCGGTCGGAACCCAGAAGGCCAGCTACTACTTCCAGGGCATGAAGCAGACCGAGTACCGCACCCACAAGTTCCAGGGCGCCCTCGACGACAACTGGCAGGCGACCGACAGCACGGGCATCGAAGCCCTCGTCTTCGCGCCCTGCGGCGAACTGCGCAACTTCAACATCAACACGGAACTGCGCGCCGAGGTCGGCACCTCGGACCCGTCGAAGACCAGCTACATGGCGCTCGACTCCACGGACGGCAGCATCAACAGCGTCTACCACTTCTCCTGGAAGAAGTGCCCGGTCCGCTGAACCGGTCCGGCCGGGCCAGGCCAGGCCGGTCCCGGCCCGGCCCCGGCGCGCCGCGAACGGGCGCCGGGCGGTGAGGCCATGCGCGGGCGGGACGCCGCGCGAGGCTCCGGTCAGGAGTTCTCGCGCGCGGCCGCCCGCTTCTGGTGTTTGGCGAGCGGGGCCAGGGAGAGGTCCTGGGCCTGCGAGGTGAGCCGCTTGAAGCCGTAGCCGCGCTCCGTCAGCCAGCTCTCGGCCGCCAGCTCGGCCAGGGCCGTCGCGTCCAGGATGTCCTTCTCCTCCTCGCCCTCGGCAAGGAAGCGGAAGGTGAAGAAGGGCCGGGCGGCCAGGTCGTACGTGAGGTTTCCCTCGACGGTGAACTTCGCGTTCAGCATGTCGTGCCGCGCCGCGTCCGCGAGGAGCGCGGCGCGCTGCTCGTCGGTGAGGCCGTCGAAGGACCCCCGGACGGTGATGCGGAAGGTGCGTTTGCTCATCCGGTCAGCCTAGGTCGCGCTCCCGTGCCCTGTCGCCGGGATTTCCGGCGGCCCGCCACCCGGACGGCCCAACGGGCGCGCGCCGCCACGGCCCCGTCGCCGCCCGGGTCGCGCGGCTGTGACCTGGGCGATCGCGCATCACCCCGGCATGCCGGGCGAGTTGCGCGCCGCTAGCGTCGGCAGCGTCCGGAGTCCTTGGTGATTCCGCGAGGGGGGTCCCGCCATCCGCCTGTGCGAGAGGCCGAGCCGATGCTGAAGGACGCTCCGATAGCCCCGATAGCCAGCCTGCTCCGTGTGGAGAAGGGCGTGGCCGCCCCCGAGGACCTCGCCGCCATCGCGGTGGTCGTCGCCTGTTTCGCGCGCCGCAACTCCGCGCCGGCGACACGGACCCCCGCCGAGGCCGCCCGCCGCCGGCGCCCCCCGCACCACGGCTCCGGCTGCTGGTCGGGCTGCTGGTCGGCCTCTGCATCGCGCCGGCACTGATCAGCGGCTACACGCTGGTCGAGTCGCTGGTGCCCGCCGGCGCCCGCACCG
>NZ_JBSGXB010000355.1:0-7133 GCF_053609185.1 Streptomyces sp. NPDC054956
CCAGGCATCAGCCGGCGCCCCGCGGGCCGCGCGGCCCGGGCGCGCCGAGCGCGGCCGCCGCGGCCCGTGCTCCGCGTCCGGCCGCGATCAGTTCGATGATCCGCCGGGCGAAGAGGTGGTGGTGGGCGCCGGTGCGGCCGGTGACCAGGTCTCCGTCGACCACCACGTCCTCGTCCACGTACTCGCCGCCCATGTTGCGGACGTCGCCGATGAGGTTGTTGTGGCAGACGACCTTGCGGCCGCGCACCTTGTCGGGGATCGAGGCGGCCAGCCACATGCCGTGGCAGATGATCCCCTTGAGGACGGCCGGCTCCTCGAAGGCCCGGCGCAGCAGCTCCGTCGCCGGGGCCAGTACGTCCACGTCCTCGGTGTAGCGCAGCCGGTCGGCCACCATGCCCGAGGGCACGATCAGGGCCGCGTACCGGCGCAGCTCCTCGTCGCTCAGCCCCTCCAGGGACTTGCTCGCGGTGAAGGGCGCCCGGTACTCGTGCCCGGTGAAGGTGATGGAGTCGTTGCCCCACAGCCGGGTCAGGAAGTCGACCTCGGCGCCCTCCTCCGCGAACCGGTGCAGGTAGTAGAAGATCTCCGGCTCGTAGAAGTCGCTCTCGACCAGGACCGCGATCTTGGTCCCGGACAGCGCGCCCTCGCGCAGTACGGCGTCAGGCACCGAAGGCCCCCCTGTCTCGGCCGCGCAGGAAGTCCGCCGCGCGTTCGGCGATCATCGCGATGGCGGTGTGGCAGTTGCCCGACGGGACGGCGGGCATCACGCTCGCGTCGACGACGCGCAGGTTGCGCACGCCGTGCACCCGCAGCTGCGGGTCGACGACGGAGAGGTCGTCGATCCCCATGCGGCAGGAGCCGGCCTGGTGGTGGTAGCTCTCCGACTTCTGCTTCACGAAGGTGCGCAGTTCGGCGTCGGAGACGTGGCCCGGTCCGGGCTGGAGCTCCTGCTTGTACCAGGGCGAGAAGGCGGAGGTTCCGAAGATCTCCCGGGCGACCTTGACGCCCTGGACCATCCGCTCCAGGTCCCAGCGGTCGCCGAGGTAGTTCGGGTGGATGAGCGGGTGGGCCAGCGGATCGGCGCTCGCGAGCCTGATCCAGCCGCGCGAGACCGGTCGTACGACCCCGGGCAGGATGGACACCGTGTTCGGGTGGTCCTGGCCGACGATGACGTCGAACGGCACGTGCACGAAGGCGATCTGCAGGTCCGGGGCGGGCAGTCCGGGCCGTGAGGACAGGAACAGCGCGCTCTCCGACAAGTTCTGCGCCGGCGGCGGCAGTTCCTGGGTGACCTCGGCCATCAGCCCGGTCAGCACGTGGTTGTGGAAGTTCTCGCCGACCCCGGGCAGGGCCGCGACCGTCCGGATGCCGTGCTCGGCCAGCTGCTCGGGGTTCCCCAGGCCGGAGAGCAGCAGCAGCTTGGGCGACTCGATCGCCCCGGCGGCCACGATCACCTCCCGGCGGGCCCGCGCGGTGTGCGGCCCGGGCTCCAGCGTGGTGCTGTGCCCGTCCCGGACCGTCCGGCCCGGTATGCCCTCCGGCGGCGCGAGCTGGACGTACTCCACGCCCGTGCAGGTGTCGCCGTCGAAGAGCAGCCGGGTGCTCTGCGCGCTGGTGCGCAGGGTCAGGTTCGAGCGGTCGAGGGCCGGCTCCAGATAGGCGGCGAGGACGCCCTGGCGGCGGCCTTCGGCCACGTCGATGTGGTGCCAGCCGGTACCGAAGAGCCCGCGCCGGGGTCCGTCGGTGTTGAAGTCGGCGATCTCCTCGTGGCCGAGCTCGACGGCGGCGTCGATGAAGGCCCGGGAGACCGGATTGGGGCCGTGCAGGCCCGCGTTGGTGATCCGCTGCGGTCCGCGGGTGCCGGTGGTCGCGGCGGTGACGTCCTCCTGGCCCTCCAGCAGGGCGAAGTAGGGCAGCACGTCCTCGTACGCCCAGCCGGCCGCGCCCTGGTAGGCCCAGTTGTCGAAGTCCGAGGCGTGGCCCCGGATGTGCATCATGATGTAGAGGTTGCTGCTGCCGCCGGGGGCCTTGCCGCGCGGTTCGTAGGTGCGCCGGCCGTCGAGGCCGGGCTGCGGGACGCTGGTGTAACCCCAGTCGACGGGCCCGCCGAGCAGCTTGTACCAGGAGGACGGATCGTCCACCTCGGGCGGGATGCGGCCCGCACCGGCCTCCAGCACCAGGACGGTGACGTCCGGGTCCTCGGAGAGGCGGTTCGCCAGGACACTGCCGGCGGTGCCGGATCCCACGACGATGTAGTCGTACTCGTTCACGGCCATCACGCGTCCCCCTCAGCCCTGGCCGAGCACCTGGAAGGGGACGGTGTCGTGGTGGTTCGCCATGTAGGCGATCTTCCCGTCCACGATCCGGAAGAAGTTCATGACCTCGGCCTCGATCGTCTCGCCCGCCGGGGTGACCGCCGTCAGGTGGGAGACGGCGGCCGCCTTGTCGCCGTCGACGAGGAAGTGCACGGGCTCGTTGCGGAACTCCCGGTACATCGTCCCCATGCCCTTCATCATCGACCGCAGCACGTCCAGGCCCTCGATGTGGCCGGCGAGCTGCTCGTCCATGACCTGGTCCTCGGCGAACAGGTCGCACCAGGAGTCCCAGTCACCGGCGTTGGCGTGCTCGTAGTACCTCTGCAAGATCTGCCGCGCGTCCATCGCTCTCATCCCCCTATCCGTCCCTGCGGGTTCCGTCCGGCGCGAAGGGCGCCCAGAACTGGCTGAAGGCCGTGGCCGAGTCGCCGAACAGCCCGTCGTGGCCCTCGACGATCCGGCCGCCCTGCCAGCGCATGAAGTGGAAGACCGGGTAGTCCATCCGCTCGTACGGGGAGCGGCTCGACTCGTCGGCGCCGCCGCGCAGGGCCACGTTGCGGCAGACGTCCGCGCTGCAGTCATCGCCGACGAGGACCGCTTCCAGGTCCATGCGGAAGGTGCCGCCCGTGAGCTTGTGGGTCTGGCCCATCAGCTCCAGGAAGGCGTCCAGGCTCTCGTACCAGCCGGCGAGCGGGTGGTTGCCGGGGACCTGCCAGCGCAGGTCCTCGGAGTAGTACTCCAGGATCCGGGCCCGGTCCCCGGAACCGAGGGCGCGGTAGGCCGCCTCGACCCGTTCGCGCGTCACTTCGGTCATCGTCGCTGCTCCTTCGGCGCTCAGAGGGAGGCTGAACCGGGCATGGGCGCCAGTTCGTTGACGGTGTACTGCTTGATCCGCGGCCCGTCGGGGCCGGCGACCACGGTCCAGGTCTGGTCGGCGTCGAAGCCGAGCCACACGCTGCGGGCCGCCGGCGGGTCCCAGATCTTGGCCTGCCAGTTCACCAGGACCCGGACGATCGCCCGCTCGCCCTCGATGACGGGCTCCACCTTCGTGACCGTGTGCACCTCGTCGAAGAAGCGGTGGGTGACCGCCTCGTACCAGCGGCCGAAGCCCTGGTGACCGAGGAAGGTGTCCTCGGGGACCTTGAACTCCAGGTCCTCGGTGATCAGCGCCAGCACCTCGTCCGGCGCACGGTGCTGGTCCAGGGCCACGTACCAGTTCTCGGCGAAGGCGCGGATGGCGTCCTCGGTCAGCCGCTCGGCGGGCATGCGGTCTCCTCCTGTCGGTTCGGTGGGGTCTTTCCGTCAGATCTGTACGTCGACCAGGAAGGGCCCGGGATGCTCGAGCATCCGGCCCACGGCCCAGGCCGCCTCGTCCGGCTTCTCCACCCGCGCGGCGCCGGCTCCGAGCGAACGGGCCAGTCCGGCGAAGTCGATCTCGGGGTGCGAGAGGTCGAAGGAGCCCGGGAAACCGTGCTCGGGGATGTCCCGCTCCCGCCAGTACTGGGCGATGTTGTCGTCCAGCAGCCGGTACTTGCGGTTGTTGCAGACCACGAACTTCGCGTCGATGCCGTGCCGGACCGCGGTCCACAGCGCCTGGTAGGTGTACATCGACCCGCCGTCGCCCGCGAAGCCGACGACGAGCCGGTCCGGGCGGGCGAGCTTGACGCCGACCGCGCCCGGGAAGCCCACCCCGAGCGAGCCGCCCCGGGTGAGGTGGTAGTCGCCCGGCCGCTCGGGCGGCAGGTACTTGGTGACCAGCGGGGAGGTGGTCAGCGCCTCGTCGAAGACGATCAGGTCCCCGCCGGTGCGCTCGGCCAGGGTCCGCAGGAAGACCGCCATCGGCGATCCGTCCGCGTCGGATCCGGCGAGCAGCCCCGCGCGGGCCCGCTCCCGGGTCCGCGCGTCCAGCCGCCCGGCGGCCGCCGCCCGCTGCCCGGGGGTGAGCAGGGGTTCCAGTACGCCGGCCAGCGCGCGCAGCGCCTGCCGGGGATCGGCGGCGAGCCCGAGGTCCACCGGGTGGTTCTTGGCGATCTCGTAGGCGTTCAGGTCGATGTGCACGACCTTCGCCCCCCGGCGGAACGGGCTCTCCAGCTCCGGGAACACCTCGGGGAAGACGTAGGTGCCGACGATCAGCACCCCGTCCGCCTCCCCGATCAGCTCCTTGCTGTGCGGGCCGAACATGTGGCCCGTCTGGCCGCGGCGCAGCGGGTGCGAGGCCGCGATGTTCACCTCGGAGGAGTCGACCTCGTACACGTCGGCGCCCAGCAGCTCGGCGACGGCGACGAGTTCCTTCTGCGCCCCGGAGAGCGCGACCCCGTCCCCGATGAGGACGACCGGCCGCTCGGCGGAGGCGAGCAGCTCGGCCGCCCGCCCCACCGAGGCCGGCGAGGGCGCCACGTCCGTGAGCGGGACGGTGGCGGGCAGTACGGGCTCGGAGTTGAGCTCGTCCAGCACGTCCATCGGCAGCGCCACGAACACCGGGCCGCGCGGCGGGGTCAGGGCGATCTTGACCGCCCGGCGGATGGTGCGCAGCACGGAGTGCCGGTCGGTGACCCGGGTCGCGTACTTGGTCACCGGCTTGGCCATCGCCACCAGGTCGGACGCCATCTGCGCGTCCATGGCGTCGTAGCGGACCCCGGCGTCGCCGGCGACGACGACGAGCGGGGTGTGCCCGCGCAGCGACTGGTAGAGCATCCCGATGCCGTTGCCCAGCCCCACCCCGGAGTGGAGCTGGAGCAGGGCGGCCCCGCCGGTGGCGCGGGCGTAGCCGTCGGCGATGCCGGCGGCCACGGTCTCCTGGAGGGCCAGGACGTAGGAGAAGTCCTCCGCCGCGTCCACGGCGTCGAGGAATCCCTGTTCCACCGTCCCCGGATTTCCGAACATGATGTTCAGGCCGTCGGCCTTGAACTGGTCGATCAGCCTTTCCCGTCCGGGAGTGGCTCCGGAACTCATCGAACTCCCCCTCTTTTCCCACGGATTTGCCGGGACCAATCGGCGAACGCCCCGGAATTACCAGCCGTACCGGGTGAGGCCGTTCTCCAGGACTTCAACGATCTTCTGCCCCGTGAGATAGGAGTCGGGGGTGGAACGGCCCGTCACGAACGGGAAGTCGACGATCACCGAAAGGGGGTGTCCGAAGTTCCCGTGGTACGCCCCGCGCGGCCCGGTCGCGTCGCGCAGGATGTACTCCAGCGGGTAGGGCGGCGGTCCCATGTTGAAGTCGGTTCCGAGGAATCCGGTCCCGTCCTTGTAGTCGTATTCCTTGCAGTGGCCGGTCACGTGCTTGCCCCAGATGATGCTGCGGCGGTCGCCCCAGTCCCGGGCGAAGGCCAGGCAGGCGACGCCGTAGCACTCGGCCGCGACGACCTTGCCGGCGTTCTTGAACGCCAGGATCAGGGCGTGCACGCGCTCGTTGTTGGCGAGGTCCACGATCGGACCGCTGCCGCCGACGATGAGCACCGCGTCGTAACCGGCGATGTCGGCCTGGAGCCTGTCCAGGTCGCGGTGGTACTGCTCCAGCTCGGGCAGATAGCCCGTGTCGCTCGTGTACGGGCGCTCGGGCACCCAGGCTTCGATGTCGAGCGGTGAGTCGAGCCGGCTCGACTGCTCGAACTCCCGGCCCAGCCGGGCGTTCTCCTCGGTGGTGACCGACCGGCCCAGCGGAGGATCGATGTAGTTCGCGTCGAGGCTCGGCGGGAGAGCGTGCGCACGCTTTCCGGTCGGCGTGGCGAATACGACTTCATAGCCCTGCTCGTCGAACTTCGATACGGGACCGATCAGTTCCTCGGCCCAGTAACCGTGTTCGGAGACAATGACCAGAATCTTTCTGCTCACGGATTCCTCCAGGCGCCGCCTGTTGTCGTTGGCGTCCCCCACACTGGCCGTGCCCGGGGTTCCCGTCAAAGCGCCCGTATGCGACTTCGTGAGGTAGTCGCCCAGGTCGTGGAGGCACCTCAGGAAGTCGTTCGCCGAGGTCATGAAGTAGCTTCCGTACTACCTGACTTCGTCTGAATCGATGAACCCTCGCCGGGACCCCGCCTTATGGTCTGGACGCGCCGGAATCACGGGCGCGCTGCAATCACGTGCGCGGAGCGCGAGAGCGCGAGAGAGGGACGGGGACGATGACGACGGACTTGTTGTGCACCCACATCGATCGGATACGTCCGGTGAAACCCGGTACGGAGGGCTGCGAGGAGTGCCTCGCCTCCGGCGACACCTGGGTGCACCTGCGGATGTGCCTGAGCTGCGGACACGTCGGATGCTGCGATTCCTCGAAGAACCGTCACGCCACCCGGCACTACGGCGCCACGGGACACCCCGTCGCGGCCTCCCACGAGCCCGGCGAGGACTGGGCCTGGTGCTACGCCGACAAGCTGATGCTGGACGCGGCGTGAGCGCGGCCCCGGAGAGCGCCGCCGCGGCCGCCGCCGCCGAACACGCGGAGAACCGCAAGCCCGTCATCCTCGCCGTGGACGACGACCCGCAGGTGCTGCGCGCCGTCCGCCGCGACCTGCGCAGCGCGTACGGCGACCGCTACCGGGTGCTGGGCGCCTCCTCGGCCGCCGACGCCCTGAAGATCCTGGATTCCCTCGACGAGCGCGGGCACGACCCCGCGCTCTTCCTCGTGGACCAGCGGATGCCCGACGTCACCGGCGTCGAGTTCCTGCTGGAGGCCGTCAGCCGCTTCCCCGACGCCCGCCGCGTGCTCCTGACCGCGTACGCCGAGACGGACGCGGCGATCACCGCCATCAACCGGGTCCGCCTGGACTACTACCTGCTCAAGCCGTGGGACCCGCCGCCCGAGCGGCTCTTCCCAGC
>NZ_JBSGXB010000356.1:0-7110 GCF_053609185.1 Streptomyces sp. NPDC054956
GCTCGTGCCCCGGGCGCGGCACCGGCGGGGAAGCCGGCCGTCAGGGCCTGACGACCGCCTGCCAGCCGAGCGGGCACACGACGCCCGCGGCCGAGTAGTCACAGAAGATCTCGGAGACGTCCCCGCCCGTCGTCAGCACCTTCACGTACGCCCGGTAGCCGGTGAAGGTGATGGACACCCCGCACGCGTCCTTCGGGAAACCCGGATTGGCCGGCGTGGTGAGGTCCTTCCAGGAGTACGGACCCACCCCCGTCCCGACCACGGTCCGCCGGCCGATGTGCGCCCGCCCCCGGCTCAGCGCCGCACTGAGCTCCTGATCGCCCTGCGCCTTGACCGAGTCCATGTCGACGCACGGCCCGGCCGGACCCCGGTCGCCCTTCGGCCCGCGGTCGCCCTTCGGCCCGCGCGGCCCCGGACACCCGCCGCCACCGGTCGCCGGCACCGACCGCTTGGCGGCCTTCGCGCTCGCGGCGGCCTTCGCGCCCTTGGCCGACCGCACCCCGTCCGCCCCGACGGACTGCGTGCACGAACCACCACCGGCCGCCGCCGCCACCGGAACCGAGACACCCGTGAGCACCAGGGCCAACGGCAGGACGAACCCGCCGGCCACCCAGGCCGCCCGCCGCCCCGCCTCGCTGAAGTAACCCATCCGTCGCCCACTCCTCACACCGCCGTACCGAACGACGTGGAGCATCCCCCGCAACCACCCACCGGGATGGAACGACTGACGGAATGTCGGACATATGTCATCGGGATGGCCGAACGACACGCACCCCCGTTGCGCCGAACGGCGGCCCGTCGGCGGGCACCCCGTACGGCGAGACGACAATCATTGCCCGCGGTCACCCCTCGTGATACACAGAGTGACCATACGTTCTTTCCCCCACACGCCGCCCGAGCCCAGGTCAGGGCATACGAGCGGAACCCGGCGCGACAGATCGGGTAAAGAGAGCTGCCAAGTCGACATACGACGGCGGTTTCATCAGCGAAGATAGTGCGTGACCCCTGCCGTCCGGGCGAGGGCTACCGGAACTACCCATACAGGGGCGGTGAGTTACATGATCCTGGCAGCCGAAAAAGGCGACATCACCACCATCATCGGCGGAATCGCCCCGAACTGGGGGCCGTTCGGCAGTCTCGGCAACGAAGCGAAGGTCATGGTCGAGGTGGTCATGGCCGTCGCGATCCTGCTCTGCCTCGGCATCGCCATCTGGGGCGCGGCCAAACAGCGCATCGGCGCGACCGCACTGCGCGACACCTTCAGCGCGGAACAGGGCAAGGGCCTCATCGTGGCCGGCCTGACGGGCGTCTTCATCATCGGCTCCCTCGGCACCCTCTTCACCATCGTGTACGGAATGGCCGTCTAGCCAGAGCCCGATGAGGACCCACCACGCCGCGCCTGCGCGGATACCAGCGCTACCGTCGTACGAGGCGGAGGGGGCGAACACCCAATGAGCAGCGACGACCAATACGGTGGCGGCGGCGCGGGCCACGGCGAGGTCGGCGGCACGGGCCAGACCCGTACCCGCTTCCCGGAATCCGCCTCGGACCCGTACGGAACCCCCCGCCGCACCCCCCGCGCCTCGCGCGGCCTGATCGCGGTCGTCGGCGTGGTGGTCCTCCTGATCGCAGCCATCGCCTTCGCGAACCAGTCCCACTCCCCCACCACCACCCCACCCGCCTCGGACAAACCCCAGGCCCCCAACCCAACGGCAGCCACGGGCGTCCCGCCGGTGGGGAGCAAGTCGTCCGGGATTCCCTCCGGTTTCCCGCAGGATCAGCAGGGCGCCCAGTCGGCGGCGTCGAACTATGCCGTGGCACTGGGTTCTGACGGCATGTTCAATCCTGCGCGCAGACACGCCATCGTGGACGCCGTCGCGGACGAGAGCACCCGGACGAAGCTGCAGAGCGGATTCGACGCGGACTACTCCGCCGGGCTGCTCTCCCAGATCGGCCTGACCAAGGACGGCTTCGCCCCGACCGGTTCCACGTTCGTCAACCGGACCGTGCCGGTCGGCGCCAAGGTCAAGAGCTTCTCCGGCGGGAACGCCACGGTCGACGTCTGGTGCATCGGCATGTTCGGCCTGACCGGCGAGAAGTCCACCCGGCCCGTGACCAACGGCTGGTTCACCATCTCGCTGACCCTCAAGTGGAACGGTTCCGACTGGAAGGTCGTCGAAACCGCCCAGACCGACGGTCCCACCCCGGTCACCGGCGACAACCCCGTATCCACCTCCGACGAGATCGGCCGCGCCGTCACCGAATTCGGAGGCTTTACCTATGCCCGGTAGCCGAAGGCCCTCACTCCGCGGCATCGGTGCCACGGCAGCGGCCGTTCAGACCGCGGTCATCCTCCTCGCCGCGCGCGCGGCCGCCGCACCCACACCGACGCCGACGCCGTCCCCGGCACCGAGTGCGAGCAAGGACGCCTGCGCGCTGATCGCGGGCCCGGCCAGGGAATACTGCGAACGAGGCGAAGGCGCCACCCAACCCCCCCGAACGGGCCTCGCCCCCAGCGACCCCACCGACGCCCTCAACCCCCTCTCCTCCCTCGCCAAGGGCTGCGCAGACGCCGCCGCCTGGATCGTCGGCGAACTCAGCAAGGCGGTCAACGGCACCGCCAACGTCGACTTCACCAACGGCGCCTTCCTCAAGCAGTACGCCATCGTCTTCGCCGCCTCCACCATCCTCACCCTCGTCCTCTGGCTCTTCGCCGTCGCCAAACGAGCCATCCGCGGCGTCCCCTTCGCCACCGCCATGTCGGAAGCCATCGGCTTCCTCTGGCTCACCGTGCTGGCCTCCGCCTTCACCCCCCTGATCCTCTACACCGTCGTCTCCGCCACCGACGGCGTCACCGAGGTCATCGCCTCCGCCACCGGCGGCCAGACCGACGTCTTCTTCGGCTCCTTCGCCGAGGCCCTCAAGAAGGGCGACGACATCGGCGGCGGCCCGATCATGCTGATCGTCGTCGCGCTCGTCACCGTCGTCGCCGCCGGCATCCTCTGCCTCGAGCTCGTGATCCGCGCCGCGCTGCTCTACGTCGGCGCCCTCCTCGGCACCGTCGTCTACGCCGGCCTCGTCGACCGCAACCTCTGGGGCCACGTCCGCCGCTGGGCGGGCATCATGATCGCCGTCATCCTCGTGAAGCCGGTCATCGTCATCGTCCTCGGCCTCGCCGGGGCCCTGGCGGGCGACAAGGGCCCCAATGCCTTCTCCGCCGTCGTCTCCGGCCTCGCCATCATCCTCCTGGCGATCTTCGCCTCCGCGATGATCTACCGCTTCGTACCCGGCTTCGGCGACGAGATCGCCTCCGCCCGCACCAGCCGCAGCAAGGCCACCGACGGCGCCCAGGCGGCCGCCGTCATCAGCTCCCCCGCCTCCCTCGTCTCCCAGGGCATCAAGACCCACAGCAGCCGAGGCGGCGGTGGCGGCGCCCACCGCGCGAGCGGCGGCGGTGGCGGCGACGCCAACCAGATCTCCGGAGGCATGGCCGCACACAGCAGCCGCGGCTCCGGCGGCGGAAGCGGCGGGGCCGGCCCGGCCGCCGCACCCCCGCCCCGTACGGGCTCCAGCACGAGGAACACAGGAGGTGACGGGCGGTGACGACCCAGTCCCACCACCAGCTCCACCCGGTCGCGCCCCGCCGCACGTATCTCATCGGCCGGGCCCGGCCGAACGCGATCGTCGGCAAGAACCGCGAGACCGGCGAGATCGCCCTGATCATCGCCGGCGCGTTCCTCGGCATGATGAGCGGACTGCTCGTCCCCGACCTCACCCTGCGCATCGTCACCCTCGCCGGCTTCCCGATGCTCGCGCTCGCCGCCGTCTACGTCCCGTACCGCGGCCGCACCTTCTACCGCTGGTTCGAGATCAACCGCAGCTACAAGCGCACCCTGCGCCGCGGTACCACGTTCCGCTCGGGCGCCATGGAGGCCGGCATCCGCGCCGCCGACGGCCGCGAGGTCGAGGTCGGCCCGCCCCCGGGCATCGGCCGCATCAACTGGCTCGCCGCCCCCTTCGGCCCCGACGAGATCGCCGTCCTGCTCCACGCGGACCGCAGAACCGTCACCGCCGCCATCGAGATCGAGGGCCCCGGCGTCGGCCTGCGCGACAGCGAGGACCAAGAGGCCCTCGTGGACCGCTTCGGCACCCTCCTCAAGCACGTGGCCAACGGCGACGGGTTCGTCACCCGCCTGCAGATGCTCGTACGCACCCTGCCCGCCGACCCCGAGGCCCACGACAAGGACGTCGCCCTGCGCGGCGACACCAACGCCCCCGCCTGGCTGCGCGATTCGTACGACCAGCTCCAGTCGATGGTGTCCACCTCCTCCGAGCAGCACCGCGCGTACCTCGTCGCCTGCATCCACTTCACGCGCGAACTCGCCGCCGAGGCCCACACCATCGCCCGCGCGGCCACCCCGCACAAGGGCCGCAAGCTCGACCGCGACGCCGGCCTCGCCATCGTCATGGCCCGCGAACTCACCGACATCTGCGCCCGCCTCGCCGAGGCCGACATCCGTGTCCGCCAGCCGCTGGGCCAGGGCCGGCTGTCCTCCCTCGTCCACTCCATGTACGACCCGGACCACCCCATCGACCACATCCAGGCCATGACCAAGCGCAACGCCTGGCCGGCCGAACTCGACGCGGTGGAACCCACCTACCTCCAGGCCAAGACCCGCGAGTCCTCCACCCGCGCCCCCTGGTGCCACGCCACGGCGTGGATCAAGGAATGGCCGATGACTCCGGTCGGCGTGAACTTCCTCGCGCCCCTCCTCGTCCACACCCCCGACGTGATCCGCACGGTCGCCGTCACCATGGACCTGGAGCCCACCGAGATCGCCATCGAGCGCATGCTCACCGAGAAGACCAACGACGAGGCCGACGCCAGCCGCGCCGCGAAGATGAACCGCACCGTCGACCCCCGCGACATCGCCGCCCACGGCCGGCTCGACCAGCGGGGTGAAGATCTCGCGAGCGGTGCGGCGGGAGTCAACCTGGTCGGGTACATCACGGTGTCCTCGCGCTCACCCGAAGCCCTCGCCCGGGACAAGCGGACCATCCGCGCCTCGGCGGGCAAGTCGTACCTGAAGCTCGAATGGTGTGACCGCGAGCACCACCGCGCCTTCGTCAACACCTTGCCGTTCGCCACCGGCATCCGACGCTAGCTGGAGGGAATGGCCGCCCATGCGAGATCCCATGTCCGCCCTGACGGACGCCTTCACCAGCTTCCTGTTCGGCAAGGTCGAAACCACGCGCCTGCCCGTCCGTACCTCCACGGGCCAGGCCCAAGCGGTCTACCTCCCCACCGCCGCCCCCGGACTCGGCGACTCCGGCGTGATCATCGGCCGTGAGGTCTACAGCGGCAAGGGCTACATCTACGACCCCTTCCAGCTGTACGGCCAGCAGCTCCCGGCCCCCCACTGGCTGGTCCTGGGCGAGTCGGGCAACGGCAAGTCGGCCCTGGAGAAGACCTACGTCCTACGCCAACTGCGCTTCCGGGACCGCCAGGTGGTGGTCCTGGACGCCCAGGGCGAGGACGGCGTCGGCGAGTGGAACCTCATCGCCCAGCAGCTGGGGATAACCCCCATCCGCCTGGACCCCATCGCCGCCAACGACGACGGGATCCGCCTCAACCCCCTCGACCCCGCGATCACCGCGACGGGTCAGCTCGCGCTGCTCCGGACCATCATCGAAGTCGCCATGGGCCACGGCCTCGACGAACGCTCGGGCTTCGCGCTCAAGGTCGCGCACGCGTACGTGGTGGAGACGATCACGGACCGCCAGCCGGTCCTCACCGACATCGTGGAACAACTGCGCCATCCGGAGCCCGAATCCGCCCTCGCGATGAACGTGGCCATAGACGACGTCCGGGCCTGGGGCCTCGACGTCGCGCTCGTCATCGACCGCCTGGTCGACGGCGACCTCCGCGGCATGTTCGACGGCCCGACGACGGTCGGCATCGACCTCGACGCCCCCCTGATCGTCTTCGACCTCTCCCACATCGACCGCAACTCCATCGCGATGCCGATCCTGATGGCGATCGTCGGCGTGTGGCTGGAACACACCTGGATCCGCCCGGACCGCAAGAAGCGCATCTTCCTGGTCGAAGAGGCCTGGCACATCATCAACAGCCCCTTCGTGGCCCAGCTGTTCCAACGCCTCCTCAAGTTCGGCCGCCGCCTCGGCCTGTCCTTCGTGGCCGTGGTCCACCACCTCTCGGACGTGGTCGACGGCGCGGCGGCCCGCGAAGCGGCAGCGATCCTCAAGATGGCCTCGACCCGCACGATCTACGCCCAGAAGGCGGACGAGGCCCGCGCCACGGGCCGCGTCCTGGGTCTCCCGCGCTGGGCGGTGGAGATCATCCCGACGCTCACCCCCGGCATCGCCGTCTGGGACGTCAACGGCAACGTCCAGGTCGTCAAACACCTGATCACCGAAGCCGAACGCCCCCTGGTCTACACGGACCGCGCCATGACCGAATCCTCGGCCCAGCACCGGCTCCCCGACGACCTCCTGGCCGCCGAACTGGAAACAGAAGAACGAGCGCTTCTGATGGAACGCCACCGCAACGGCGGCGGCTCGGCGACAACGGTGGCCTGACATGCCCGACCGCACGGACCGCACCCCCCAGGGCGGCATCCCGGACGGCCTCCTCGTGGGCCTCCTGGCCTTCCTCCTCGGCCTTGCCGTCCTGATCTGGACCTCCACCGGCCTGGCCGCCCTCTTCACCAAGGGCGCCTGGCCGGACAAGGTCACCTTCACCCGCACCCCGACCGCGGTCCGCTCGCTGATAGCTCAACCCCACGACATCCCGGCCGCCTGGCCGGACACCCCCGCCGAGTCCCTCTCCAACTGGGGCCTCTTCTGGGGCCTCTTCATCAGCCAGCTCCTGATCCTCCTAGTCCTGACGATCTTCATCCTGGGCATCATCACCCGCACCAAATCCCGCCGCAGAAACCAACACCCAACGCCACAGACAACTCCACCCCCGCCGGCCAATCCAGCGCCGCAACCAAATCCAGCCCCGCCGGCGTTTGAGGCGCGGGGGTCCGGGGGCCGGCCCCCGGCAGCGGCGCCGCGGACGGCAACGGGTCCGGGGCGGAGCCCCGG
>NZ_JBSGXB010000357.1:0-7084 GCF_053609185.1 Streptomyces sp. NPDC054956
TGTCCAATCGCGGTTTACAACAAGTTGTGGCTTCCGTTGTGCGCCTGGAGCGCGTCCTTGCGGTACACCATCGGATTGAGGTCGAGGTGAGGCATCGGCCGCCTCGCCCGGCTGCTTCGGCGCCGTACGCCGAACGCCTCGGCCTCGGCCTCGGTCCCGGGCCCGGGACGGGGCCCGGCCGCGGCCGAAGCGACCCCGGCGGCCATCGGTGGCACCGGAGCCACCAGCACCACCGGGGCCGGCGGTGGCACCCGGGCCGGCAGCAGCGCCACCACGCCCACCCCCGTGGCCCAGGTCACCGGGCTCCGCCTCCGCCGCGCCCGCGCCGAAGTCCTCCGCGACATCACCCTCACGGTCTCGCCCGGCGAGACCATCGCCCTCATGGGCCGCAACGGCGCCGGCAAGTCCACCCTCCTCGCCACCCTCATCGGCACGCTAGCGCCCACCACCGGCCAGGTGACCGTCAGCGGCCGCACCCCCCACCGGACCCCGCCCCGGGAGATGGTGACCCGCGTCGGGCTCGTCCCGCAGGACCCCCGGGACCTCCTCTACGCCGACACCGTCGCCGCCGAGTGCGCCGCCGCCGACCACGACGCCCACGCCGCGCCCGGCACCTGCCGCGCCCTCGTCAGCGAGCTCCTCCCCGACGTCCCCGACGACACCCACCCGCGCGATCTGTCCGAGGGCCAGCGCCTGGCCCTCGCCCTGGCCCTCGTACTGACGGGCCGCCCGGCCCTGCTGCTGCTCGACGAGCCGACGCGCGGTCTGGACTACGCCGCCAAGGCCCGTCTCGTCGAGGTCCTGCGGGCCCTCGCCGCCGACGGCCACGCCATCGTCATGGCCACCCACGACGTGGAGCTCGCCGCCGAGCTCGCCCACCGCGTGGTGATCCTGGCCGGCGGCGAGGTCGTCGCGGACGGGCCGACCGCCGAGGTGGTCGTCTCCTCCCCCGCCTTCGCACCGCAGGTCGCCAAGATCCTGGCCCCGGGCCACTGGCTCACGGTCTCCCAGGTCGCCGCGGCCCTGTCCGCCCGGGGGGACGCGTGAACAAGCCGCGCGGTCGCAGGGCCCCCACGACCCCCACCCGCCCCATCCGCATCGGCCCCCGCGCCGCCGCCGCCCTCCTCCTCGTCACCCTCATCGGCATCGCCGCCTTCGGCTGGCCCCTCCTCGCCGACCGCCAGTCCGGCTTCGCGCACTCCCAGGACGCCCCCTGGCTCTTCGCCGCCCTGCTGCCCCTCCTCGTCGGCGTGGTCGTCGCGACCATCGCCGACGACGGCATGGACGCCAAGGCCGTCGCCATGCTCGGCGTACTGGCCGCCGTCGGGGCGGCCCTGCGCCCCCTCGGTGCGGGCACGGCCGGCCTGGAGCCCATGTTCTTCCTGATGGTGCTGAGCGGCCGGGTGCTCGGCCCCGGCTTCGGCTTCGTCCTCGGCGCGGTCACGATGTTCGCGTCGGCCCTGCTCACGGGCGGGGTCGGGCCGTGGATGCCGTTCCAGATGCTGGCGATGGGCTGGTTCTCGCTGGGCGCGGGCCTGCTGCCCGGGCCGGACCGCATCCGGGGGCGGGCCGAGCTGGCGATGCTCGCGCTGTACGGGTTCCTCGGCTCGTTCGCGTACGGCACGGTCATGAACCTGCAGGGCTGGGTGATCCTTCAGGGCATGGGCCAGGGCGTCTCCTTCCACCCGGGGGACCCGGTGGCCGCGAACCTGGCGCGCTTCCTCGCGTACTGCCTGGCGACGTCGCTGGGCTGGGACCTGGGCCGGGCCGCGCTGACCGTCGTACTGACGCTCACGCTCGGCACGACCCTGCTGAAGGCGTTGCGGCGGGCGACACGGAAAGCTGCGTTCGACGCCCCCGTTTCCTTCGATCCGGGGGCCGGATCGGCCCGCAAACCTTTCCCGGAAAGGGATACGGACGCGCACGGAGGGTGAGATCGGGGCCCCTGAGCGGTGACCCGCCCCACAGGACCTAGGTCACATACGAACCGGGATAGTAGTCCTTAAACGCCCCATATGCACCCCCGTGCACCCTCTCCCACCTGCCCCGATACCGACCCGCGCACCGGGGGGTCGTTCCGCCCCGCCTGCGAGGACCACTAGTAAGAGGGGTCGTTGCCAGGCGCCCCGAACCCCCGTAGAACTGGATGAGTCGCAGGGCGGACGGAGATCCCCCGGGTTCGCACCCGGTCTCCCGAATCCGCCGACGAACCCCTCTCCTCCGCGTGAGTGGCTCACGCATGTCTCCGGCATGCCCGCGACCGCCCCTGTCCCCTTCGGAAGGTCCATCCGTGTCCAACGCCGTCATCCGCCGCATCGCCGCTTCGAAGAAGACCTTCGCGGGTACCGTCCTCGCCCTGGGCGTCGCCGGTTCCATGCTGGCCGCGGTTCCCGCGCAGGCCGCCCCGCTGAGCGCCAAGGCGATCGCCCAGCAGATGATCAAGGACCCGGCCCAGTTCGCCGCCTTCAACAACATCGTTTCCCGCGAGAGCGGCTGGGACCACACCGCCACGAACTCCTCCTCCGGCGCGTACGGCCTGGTCCAGGCCCTGCCGGCCTCGAAGATGGCCTCGGCGGGCTCGGACTGGAAGACCAACCCGGCCACCCAGATCAAGTGGGGCCTGGAGTACATGAACTCCCGCTACGGCAGCCCGGCCGGCGCCTGGAACTTCTGGCAGACCCACCACTGGTACTGAGCCACCAGCGGCAGCAGACCCCGCGGCACGCGCCCACCCTCCATCGGGGCCCGGTACGTACGCATGCGAAGGCCCCGGCGGCCGACCTCCCCAGGTCCGGCCACCGGGGCCTTCGGCTATCCCATCCCACGGGGAACCGAGGACGGCCGACAGGTGCCGCGGCCGCCGCATACGAGGGCGGCGCGGCAGCGCCTACAGCCGCTGGATGATGGTGCCCGTGGCCAGCGCGCCACCCGCGCACATGGTGATCAGGGCGAACTCCTTGTCGCGCCGCTCCAGCTCGTGGAGCGCGGTGGTGATCAGCCGGGCTCCGGTGGCGCCGACGGGGTGGCCGAGCGCGATGCCGCCGCCGTTGACGTTGACCTTCTCCAGATCCTGGTCGAAGACCTGGGCCCAGCTGAGGACGACGGAGGCGAAGGCCTCGTTGATCTCGACGAGGTCGATGTCCTTCAGGGACATGCCCGCCTTGCCGAGCACCGCCCGCGTCGCGTCGATCGGCCCGTCCAGATGGAAGTGCGGGTCTGAGCCGACCAGCGTCTGGGCGACGATCCGGGCGCGCGGCCGCAGCTTGAGCGCGCGGGCCATCTTGCGCGAGGCCCACATCACGGCGGCGGCGCCGTCGGAGATCTGCGAGGAGTTGCCGGCGGTGTGCACGGCGGTCGGCATGACCGGCTTGAGCCGGGCGAGCCCCTCCATGGAGGTGTCGCGCAGGCCCTCGTCCCGGTCGACCAACCTCCACATGCCCTGGCCGGCGGCCTGCTCGGCCTCGGTGGTGGGCACCTGTACGGCGAAGGTCTCGCGCTTGAACCGCTCCTCGGCCCACGCGGCGGCGGCCCGCTCCTGCGAGAGCACGCCCAGCCGGTCCACGTCCTCACGGGTCAGGCCCCGATGGCGGGCGATGCGCTCGGCGGCCTCGAACTGGTTCGGGAGGTCGACGTTCCACTCGTCCGGGAACGGCTTGCCGGGTCCGTGCTTCGATCCCGACCCCAGGGGCACGCGGCTCATGGCCTCGACCCCGCAGGCGATGCCGATGTCCATGACCCCGCCGGAGATCATGTTGGCGACCATGTGGTTGGCCTGCTGGGAGCTGCCGCACTGACAGTCCACGGTGGTCGCGGCGGTCTCGTACGGGAGGCCCATGGCCAGCCAGGCGTTGCGGGCGGGGTTCATCGACTGCTCGCCGGCGTGGGTGACGGTGCCTCCGACGATCTGCTCGACGCAGTCGGGCTGGATGCCGGTGCGGGCGAGGAGTTCGCGGTAGGTCTCGCCGAGGAGGTAGGCGGGATGAAGGTTGGCGAGTGCGCCCCCGCGCTTGCCGATGGGGGTGCGTACGGCTTCGACGATGACGGGTTCCGCGGCCATGAGCTCGTCCTCTCCTGCTCCTGCGTAGCGCCCAGTGCGCACAGCGCGCCTCAGCTGGCGGGCGGGCCGTCCCGGCGCCCCACCCGAACTAGTACGCGTTCTAGTTCTCCCCGCAGTCTTATGACCAGAAGACCCGGTACGCAAGGGTCTTGCACGTGGCTTACACGGATTCCACACGCAACAGTTGGCGCGGGGCCCCTTGTCACTTCTAGAACTCGTTACTACCTTCAAGCCAACTTCTGATGGGCCGTCAGACTTTGGAGTCGCCCGATGACCTGCCCCGTGCTGCCCGAAGGCTTCGACGCCACCGACCCGGACTTGCTCCAGGACCGGGTCCCCTACCCCGAGTTCGCGCAGTTGCGGCAGACCGCGCCCGTCTGGTGGTGCCCGCAGCGGCGGGGCGTCACCGGCTTCGACGACGAGGGGTACTGGGTCGTCACCCGGCACGCGGACGTCAAGTACGTCTCCACGCACCCCGAGTTGTACTCGTCGACGACGAACACGGCGATCATCCGGTTCAACGAGCACATCCAGCGTGATGCGATAGATGCCCAGCGCCTGATCATGCTGAACATGGATCCGCCGGAACACACCCGCGTACGTCAGATCGTGCAGCGGGGCTTCACCCCGCGGGCCATCCGCGGGCTGGAGGACGCCCTGCGCGACCGCGCCCGGAAGATCGTCTCGGAGGCCGTGGCGGCCTCGGCCGACGGCAGCTTCGACTTCGTCACGCAGGTGGCGTGCGAACTTCCGCTGCAGGCCATCGCGGAGCTGATCGGCGTACCGCAGGAGGACCGGTCCCGGATCTTCGACTGGTCGAACAAGATGATCGCGTACGACGACCCGGAGTACGCGATCACCGAGGAGGTCGGCGCCAACGCGGCGATGGAGCTCATCGGTTACGCGATGAACCTGTCCGCGGCGCGCAAGGAGTGCCCGGCCAAGGACATCGTCACGCAGTTGGTGGCCGCCGAGGGCCAGGGCAACCTGGGCTCCGACGAGTTCGGCTTCTTCGTCCTCCTGCTGGCGGTCGCGGGCAACGAGACCACCCGCAATGCGATCAGCCACGGCATGCACGCCTTCCTGACCCACCCCGAGCAGTGGGAGCTGTACAAGGCGACCCGCCCCTCGACGGCGGCGGAGGAGATCGTCCGCTGGGCCACCCCCGTGGTGTCCTTCCAGCGCACGGCCACCCAGGACACGGAGCTGGGCGGCCAGAAGATCAAGGCGGGCGACCGCGTCGGCATGTTCTACTCCTCGGCCAACCACGACCCCGAGGTCTTCACCGACCCCGACCGCTTCGACATCACCCGCGACCCCAACCCCCACCTGGGCTTCGGCGGCGGCGGCCCGCACTTCTGCCTCGGCAAGTCCCTGGCCATCATGGAGATCGACCTGATCTTCAACGCCCTGGCCGACGCCCTGCCCGACCTCCACCTCGCGGGCGAGGCCCCGCGCCGGCTGCGGGCGGCCTGGCTGAACGGCATCAAGGAACTGCGGGTCACCCACGGCTGACCCGCCTCCAGGACGGCAGGGGCCCCACCTCCCACGCCCGGCCCCTGCCGTCTCTTGGGCCCTGCGGCCGCTCGACTGCGGCGGTTGCTCGGGTGCGGCGGCTGTCGGTTGCTCGGCTGCGGCGGCTGCTCGGTAGCCGCGGTCACCGGTTGCTGCGGCTGCTCGGCTGCTGCGGTCGCCGGCTGCCGCGGTCGCTCGGTTGCTGGTTGCCGACTGGCTTGTCCCTCCGGCAGGGCGGGATGCTGCGGCGGACCGTTGCCTCCGTCGCCGCTTGCCGCAGCCGACCGGCTTGTCCCGCTGGCAGGTCGGGGCACTCCGGCCGAATGCCTGAGCCCGCCGGCAGCGCCGGGTCCCGCGGCCGGTGGCCTCGGCCCGCGGGCAGGGCCAAGCGCCCCGCCCGGCCACACGACCCGCCGACAAGGCCGCTTGCCAGGCCCTACGGCCGCTTGCCGGCCGGCTCGTACGGGCCACCCGTAAGAGCCGGTGTTCACGGCCTGCTGCCGGCGCCCGCTGCCACGGCCTCTTGTTACCCGTCGGTCGTTACCGTCTCGCCGCCGTCGAGATCATTGCCTTTGGCGTGATCCCGCCCCCAGACTGCCCGGATGAACCTTGAGGACCCCAGCGCCAGACGCTGGCAGCGGCTGCCGACGACATGGCGGCGGATGGTGGAGCAGAGCGGGTCCGAGCCCATGAGCCAGGGCGTCCTGGCGCTCATCGAGGCCGCCGGCGAGGAGCCCCGGCTCCGCCGGCTGTACCCGTACACCAGCCATTTCACGCTGTGGTTCAGCGCCTCCTCCGGGCATCCCTTCGCCGTGACCGCCCCCGCGGTCGAGCCCCTGCCCGACGGCCGCTTCCGCGTCCGCGGCCCCCGCCAGACCACCGTCCTAGGCGAGACCGACACGGCCCCTGCGGCGATAGCCCTGGTAGTGGCCAACCTCCCCCCGGAGTAGGGCCCCGGCCCCGGAAACCGTGCGCGCGGACGCAGCCCCGCCACCCCGACGAGCTCGAACGCAGCCTCGCCTTCGGACCGGTCCGGGGCGCAGACGGGCACGGGCGCACCCCGCCGTCCGACAGGGCCCGGCCGCAGCCCCGGAACGGGCGACACGGCCGCAGCCTCGCCGTCGGACGGTCCGGGGCGCAGCCCCGGGGAACACGCGGCACGGGCGCAGCCCCCGAGCAACGTGCGGCAAAGCGCAGCCCCGCCGCCCGACGCGCCCCGGGCGCAGCCCCGAGCAACAGGCCGCACGGCGCGGCCCCGTCGTCGGCCGCGCCCCGGGGAACGGCCAGCACGAACGCAGCCCCGTCCCGACGGGCCCTGAGAACACGGCAGCACGAACGCAGCCTCGCCGTCGGACGGGTCCGGGGCGCAGACTGCGCTGACGCAGCCCGCCGTCCGACAGGTCCCGGGCGCAGCCCCGGGGAACAGGCGGCACGGGCGCAGCCCGCCGCCCTGCGGGGCCGGGGTGGAGCCCCGGGGAACGGGCGAAGGGTGGATGGGGGACAGCCCCGCAG
>NZ_JBSGXB010000358.1:0-7066 GCF_053609185.1 Streptomyces sp. NPDC054956
GACCACTGTGAACTCCCCGTGGTGGGGGGGGGGGGGCCCGGCCCCCCCCCCCACGACACGCCCCAGCGGCCCTCCTCCCCCAACCTTCCTTTCAGGAGTCCTCACATGACCACTGTCGACGCGTCCCCCGCCACGGGGGCGGCGCTCCGCTTCCCCCCCGGCTTCCGGTGGGGCACGGCGACGGCCGCCTACCAGATCGAGGGCGCGGCCGCGCTGTACGGGCGTACGCCCTCGATCTGGGACACCTTCAGCCGTACGCCCGGCAAGGTCCTCAACGGGGACACCGGGGACACCGCCGCCGACCACTACCACCGGGTGGCCGAGGACGTGGCCCTGATGAAGCGGCTCGGCGTGAGCGACTACCGTTTCTCGGTGGCCTGGCCGAGGGTGCAGCCGACCGGCCGGGGGCCCGTCGTACAGCGCGGTCTCGACTTCTACCGGCGGCTGGTGGACGCGCTGCTGGAGGCGGGGATCCGGCCGGTCGCCACGCTCTACCACTGGGACCTGCCGCAGGAGCTGGAGGACCTCGGCGGCTGGCCGCACCGGGACACGGCGGAGCGGTTCGGCGAGTACGCAGGGCACGTCGCCGGGGCGCTCGGGGACCGGGTCGCGAGCTGGACCACCTTCAACGAGCCGTGGTGCTCGGCCTTCCTCGGCTACGCGTCCGGGCTGCACGCCCCGGGCCGTACCGAGCCGGCGGCCGCGCTGCGGGCGGCCCATCACTTCAACCTGGCCCACGGGCTGGGCGTACGGGCGCTGCGCGCGGCGCTGCCCCGGCCGGCGGAGGTCTCGCTGACGCTCAACCTGCACGTGGTGCGGCCGCTGACCGGCTCCGCCGCCGATCGGGACGCGGCGCGGCGGATCGACGCGGTGGGCAACCGGATCTTCCTCGATCCGGTCTTCCACGGACGGCTGCCGCCGGACCTCGTGCGGGACACGGCCGCGCTCACGGACTGGTCCTTCGTGCGGGACGGCGACCTGGCGGCGGCCTGCGAGCCGATCGACTGGCTCGGCCTGAACTACTACTCCCCCACGGTGGTCGCGGCGGCCGGGCCGGGTACCTCCGGCTCCGACTCCTCGGCCCCGGCCCCGGCCCCGCCCTCGCCGTGGCCGGGGGCCGAGGGACTCGTGCGGTTCCTGCCCGCGCCGGGGCCCCGTACGGCGATGGACTGGCCGGTCGACGCGGGCGGACTGTACGAACTGCTGACGCGGCTGCGCGACGAGCTGCCCGGTGTACCGCTGCTGATCACGGAGAACGGCGCGGCCTACGGGGACTACGCCGATCCGGAGGGGGCGGTGCACGATCCGGAGCGGATCGCCTATCTGCGCGGCCATCTGGCCTCGGTCCACCGGGCCATCGAGGACGGGGCGGACGTGCGCGGATACTTCGTCTGGTCCCTGCTGGACAACTTCGAGTGGACGTACGGCTACAGCAAGCGGTTCGGGATCGTGCACGTGGACTTCGCCACGCAGCGGCGCACGCTGAAGGACAGCGCGCACTGGTACGCGGACGTCATCGCCCGGGGCGGCCTGGCGCCGTAGGCGGTCGGTGCGGCAGCCGGTCGGTGCCGTAACCGGTGGGCCGCCGTCGGCCCGACCGGTCAGGGTCTCGGCTGCTGGTACCCGGCCGCGATGCGCCCCGAGCCCACCGAGAGGTCGAGGGTGCGCGGCGAGGCCGGGTCGGAGAGCTCGGGCGCGACCTCGTTGCGGCCCCAGCCGGTGGACGTGGTGACGCGGAACCTGGTGGCCTCGGGGACGGTGAGGGCGAGCCTGCCGTCCCCGATGTCGGCACGGACCCGGTCGGGCGGGGTGGTGAACTCGACGACGGCCCGGCCCGATCCGACGCTGAGGTCGGCCTCGGACGAGGTGAGGGCGGTGGCGTTCAGCCGGCCGGAGCCGACCCGGGCGCGCACCGTGCCGCGCAGACCCGTGAGGTTGACGCGTCCGCTGTCGATCCGTGCGTCGACGGTGCCGCCGAGGCCGCCGATGTCGACGCTGCCGGTGGCGGCGGTGACGGTGACGGGAAGCGCCGCGGGGACGGTCACCCTCAGCAGGACCGCGCAGGAGACGGCGGGGGTCGGCCAGGAGTCCTCGTCGGGGCAGCGCGGAGTGAGGGTGAGGGCGCCGTCCTGCCACTGCTCCTCGACGACGGGTTTGCGGCGCGACCAGCTGAGCTCTGCGCGGTAGCCGACCTGCTCGTCCCCGCGCGGGGAGACGGTGATGTCCGCGCCTCCGCCCGCGATGTGCAGGGCGGTCACCGGTCGGCCCTCGGTGCTTCCGCGCACGGTGCCGGTGTGGGTGGCCACGTACGTCCCGGCCTGCCAGGCGACGGGGAGGGCGACGAAGACCGCGCAGAGCACGGTGGCGACGATCCAGGCGAGCCGGCGCCCGGGGCGCTGCGGGCCGGTGGGCGTCACGGGGAGCCCTCCAGGAAGCGCAGGACGGCGAGGACACGGCGGTGGTCGCCGTCGGCGACGGGGAGGTCGAGCTTGGCGAAGATGTTGTTGATGTGCTTGGCCACGGCGCTCTCGCTCACGACGAGTTCGGTGGCGATGCCGGCGTTGGAGCGGCCCTCGGCCATGAGGGCCAGTACGTCGCGTTCGCGCGGGGTGAGCCGTTCGAGGGGGTCCGGTCCGCCGCCGCGGCGCAGCAGGAGCTGGGCCACGACCTGCGGGTCGAGGGCGGTGCCGCCGGCGGCGACGCGGCGCAGGGCGTCGATGAACTCCTCGACGTCGGCGACGCGTTGTTTGAGGAGGTAGCCGATGCCGGCGCCGGTCTGGGTGGCCAGCAGGTCGGCGGCGTACCGCTCCTCGACGTACTGGGAGAGCAGCAGGACGGCGGTGTCGGGGTTCTGCTGACGGATCATGAGGGCGGCGCGGACGCCTTCGTCGGTGAAGCCGGGCGGCATCCGGACGTCGACGAGGGCGAGTTCGGGCTTGTGCTCCTCGACGGCCGCGAGGAGGCTCTCGGCGTCTCCGGTTTCGGCGGCCACCTCGAAGCCGGCCATCTCGAGGACTTTGACCAGTCCGATGCGCAGGAGGACCGAGTCCTCGGCGATCACGGCACGCACGGCAGCTCCACTGTCAGGGTCGTCGGGCCCCCGACGGGGCTGTCGATCACGATGTTTCCGTCCACCGACCCTACGCGTTTGCGCAGTCCGGTCAGTCCGGTGCCCCCTGCCGGGTCGGCTCCGCCCACCCCGTCGTCGGTGACGGTGAGGCGCAGTACGCCGCCGGCCGTCCGGACCACGTCGACGGAACAGCGTGTGGCGCGGGCGTGTTTGGCGACGTTGGCGAGGGCTTCGGAGACGACGAAGTAGGCGACGGCCTCCACGGTGGGGCCGGGGCGGACGGGGAGGTCGACGGAGAGTTCGACGGGCAGGGGCGCGCGGGCGGCGATGCCGGAGAGGGCGGCGTCGAGCCCGCGGTCCTCCAGGACGGCCGGGTGCAGTCCCCGGACGAGGTTGTTGAGTTCCTCGATGGCCTCCTTCGCCTCGCGGTGGGCCTCGTCGATGACGGCCTTGGCCTCGGCGGGCAGCCCGGGGAGGGTGGCGCGGGCTATGCCGAGGTTCATGGCGAGGGCGACCAGGCGCTGCTGGGCCCCGTCGTGCAGGTCCCGTTCGATGCGGCGGCGCTCCAGGTCGGCGGCGTCCAGGACGCCGGCCCGGCTCTCGGCGAGGTCCTCGACGCGGCGTTCGAGCTCGCGGGCCCGGTTCGGTCCGAGGAGCGCGACGGCGGCCCCGGCGTCGAGCCGGCCGAGGAGGGCGGCGAACCAGGGCGCGGCTAGCAGGAGCAGGCCGCCGGCCGTGGTGAGGACGTCGTACTGGTGGGTCCAGCCGGGGCCCGCGGTCTCGGGCAGGGCCCAGCCCCATCCGTAGACGGTGGCGCAGATGACGCCGGTGGTCCAGGTGAAGACGAGCAGGCCACCGCCGAGGGCGGCGAGCGGGCTGACCAGGAAGTGGTAGCCGTACTGCCGCCAGGTCGCCTCGGAGCGCAGGCGCTCGACCAGGCCGCGGATGCTGAGCCGGGGGTGTTCGCGGGCCACGGACGGTATGTCGATGCCGAGCAGAGACCAGCAGCGGCTGCGCTGGAGGGTGGTGAGCAGCGGGGACAGCAGCACCACGAGCAGCAGCGGGACGGGGCTGTGTCCGGGCATGGTGAAGAGGAGGACGAAGCCGAGCGCGAGGGGCAGGGCGGGCGGGATCGCCGCCGCGCTGAAGGCGGTGTTGCGCCATGCCCAGGGGGACCAGGGCGCATGCGCCCGGATCCAGTCGAATGTACGCCGCAGCGCGCCGGAACTTGCCATGTGGGTACCGTAATCGGCCTGGCCAGGGCGATTCCACCACGCTGGTGCCCGGTCTGGGGTGTAGCTGGCACCACCCCCGGTTCGGACAGTGGGGCTACTGATTCCGGGGGCCGGCGCGACGAGTCTTGTGGTGTGCCCGGCGGACGGTCCGGCGGGCGGAAGGAGACTCCGCCATGGCCCTCACGGCGCCCCAGTACCGTCCCCGTACCCAGCCCCTCGCCGCGGCCCGGCCGGCGGCCGCTCGTAACGCTGCGGGATCCCGCGTCCGTGCTCCGCGGATGGCCACGGTGCTCACCGGCGCAGGGCTGGCGCTGGTGCCGTGGATGCTGGTGCTGGCCAAGACGCTGCCGCAGAACGCCGAGGTGTCCAACTGGGCGACGGCGTGGATAGGTCTGGATGTGATGCTGGCGGCGGGGCTCACGGGTACGGGGCTGCTGCTGCGCCGGCACGACCCCCGGGTGGTGCCGGTGGCGGCGGCGACTGCGGCCCTGCTGGTGGCGGACGCCTGGTTCGACGTGACGACCTCGGCCGGTGGCGAGCAGACCCTCGCGCTGCTCATGGCGGCCGGAGCCGAGCTGCCGCTGGCGCTGGCCTGCGCGGCGGTGGCGGGGAGGCGCTCGTGAACGCGGGGTGGCGCTGCCGCCCGGGGTGGTGGCGCACGGGAGGCAGGCCGGGGTGGTGGCGCGGGGGCAACGGTGGCGGGCCCCGCACCAGGTGGGTGCGGGGCCCGAGGCCTGCCGGTCGCGCGGGGCGCCTCGTACGGTCAGGCCGTACGGGAGCGGCCCGGACTCTCCCAGCGGTAGAACTCCTGGGCCATGGCGTCCTTGGGGCTGCGCCAGGTCTCCGGATTGTGCGGGCTGATGTAGGCGGTGAGCCGGTCGCTGAGGTCCCGGAACTCCGGGTGAGCGGTGACCTCGGCGATGGCCGGGCCCGGGGGGCGGTCGGATTCGATGAGGTGCATGTACACGTCGCCGAACTGGAAGAGGCTGCGGCGGGTGACCCCGACGAGGTGCGGGAGCTCGCCCGCGTCCGATGCCGCGAAGAGCTCGGCGATGTCGGGGGCGGACTGCGGCGCCATGCGGGCGACGATGAGAGCGCGGTGCATCCGGAGTGGTGCCTTTCGTCTCAGACGCGGCTGACCGCGGGCGTGCGGCTCTCGCGTTCGCGTTGTTCGATCTTGTCCCGGATCAGTTCCAGCTGGATCTTGGAGTTCTTGTTGATGCGGTCGGTCATGCCCGCGTCGTCCACCGGGGCCTGCGGCTTCATCGCGAAGTCCTGGGTCCACACCATCCGGGTGCCGCCGGGCACCTCGAAGTACTGCCAGTGGATGTCCATGTGCTCGAACGGGCCGGTCTCCACGCGGCGGGCGCGCACGGTTCGGGCGACGGGGTCGGGGGTGCGCTCGGAGACCCAGCTCCACACGGTGCCGTTCTCGTCGGGGTGCATGGTCAGCCGGAAGCGGGTGGTGAGCCCGTCCTCCTCCAGGATCTCCAGCGAGGCGTACTCGCTGAAGAGTCCGGGCCAGCTGGGGAGATCGTTGGTCATCTCCCAGACCACGTCCATCGGCGCGCCGACGGTGATCTCGTTCTCGGTGTGTCCTGCCATCTCAGGCTCCGGTCATCAGGCTGGTGTTGACGAGGTCGAGGAACTCCTTGGGCGTCTTGCACCGGTCCGCGTCGGTGGGCAGCGCCCGGCCGCGCTGGTTCTCCAGCAGGCCCACGATGCCGAGCAGGCCCAGCGAGTCGAGGCCGTAGTCGTCGAACAGGGAGTCCGGACGGCTCTTCATGTCGGCCGGGTCGACGGTGATGCCGGCGCCGGACTTCATCAGAGCGGCCAGCTCCTCGACGGTCAGTCGTTCGGACATGAGCGGCTCCTTCTGTCTCTAGGAGGGGATACGGAGGACGAGCGCGGCGTTGGAGCCCATGAGGCCCCGGCTCAGGACGAGCGCGGTGCGCAGCTCCACGGTGCGGGCGCTGCCGGTCACCACGTCGAGGTCGTGGCACACGTCGAAGACGTTCGGCGTGGGCGGGACGATGCCGTGCTCCAGGGCGAGGACCGCGGCAGCGGTGTCGAGGACGGGGGCCGCGCAATAGGCCCTGCCCGTACCGGTCTTGGGTGCGGTCACCGGTACCGAGCGGCCGTGCGGTCCGAGGGCCGAGAGGATGGCGGCGGCCTCGGCCCGGTCGGCCTGCGGGGTTCCGAGCGCGTCGGCGAAGACCACGTCGACGTCCTCGGGTGCGCAGCCCGCGTCCCGCAGGGCGCCCCGGATCGCGTGGGCCAGCCCTTCGCCCGCCTTCCCGGCGGTCTCGGGCCGGTGGGGCCCGGTGAAGGTCGCGGCGTGCCCGGCCAGGACGGCCCGGACGGACGCGCCGCGGCGCAGGGCCGCCTGTTCGTCCTCGACGAGGAACATCGCGCCGCCCTCGGCGGGAACGTAGCCGCAGGCCTTCTCGGTGAACGGCCGGTACGCCCGCTCCGGGTCGTCGTGCGTGCTCAGTGCCTCGTAGCCGAGCTGGCAGACGATGGAGTACGGGGCCAGGGGCGCCTCGGTGGCTCCGACGAGCATGGCCCGGCTGCCCTGGCGGATCGCCCGTGCGGCGTGCGCGAAGGCGTCGAGCCCGCCGGCCTCGTCGGCGGCGACGACCCCGCACGGGCCCTTGAGGCCCCGGCGGATGGAGATCTGGCCCGTGCTGGCGGCGTAGAACCAGGCGATCGACTGGTACGGGCCGACATAGCGCGGTCCCTGTTCCCACAGGTGTTGCAG
>NZ_JBSGXB010000359.1:0-7016 GCF_053609185.1 Streptomyces sp. NPDC054956
CCTCTTTCGTTCCTGCCTGCCTCTGATCAGTTCCAGGCGTTGTTCTGGTTCTGCGCGTGGGCGCCGTGCTGGCCCATGCCGAACTGGGCGGCCGCGCCCTGGCCGATCTGGGCGTTCTGCGGCGGCAGCACCTCGCTGGGCTGGACCAGCGCGAAACCGGTGCCCAGGAAGCTGAGCTCCCAGCCCTCGCCGGTGTTGCCGCGCCGGCGCCACACTCCGGTGGAGTGCGTCTGGGCCTGCATCTGCACGCGCAGCGAGGTGGACCAGGCGACGATGGCGTCGGCGTCCGCGTTGACGTACTTGTCGGGCGTGACCTGCATCATCAGCGGCTGCCCGGAGGTCATCAGGGCGACCTTGCCGCGGCCGGTGATGTTGAGCTGGTACTTGCCGGAGCCGGAGATCCCGTACTGGCTGTCCACCGCGATGACCTCGGTGTGCAGGGTGGAGTCCAGCGCGAGGACGTAGCTGCTGTCGACGGTCAGGCCGTCGTGGTCCACGTCCACGACGTGCACGTACTGGGCCAGGTTCGCCAGGTAGACCGTGCCCTGCCCGGAGCAGCGCATGAGGTCGAGCCCCTCGCCGGTGCGGCGGCGGGCACCGCGCTGGTTGGCGCTCTGGTACTCGCCGTCGAAGTCGATGATCCCCTGGTAGGCGACCATGGCCCCCTTGCGGGCGAGGACGTCGTCGGAGCCGGTCAGCGAGACCCGCAGCAGCTGCGGGTTCTGGACGGCGTACCGCTCCTGGGACTGCGCCTCGGCGTGGGCGAAAAGTGAGCTCTGCATGATGTGCCTTCTCCCCCTCAGCCCCGGACCCGGAGCCGGTCGGTGCTGTCCTCGCTGGGCTGTACGACGACGATGCCCTGGCCGGAGAAGGCCATCTGGTAGGCCTCCCCGCTGCCCCGGCCGATCAGCGACGAGGCCTTGAAGCTGCTCTTCCCCTTGACCTTGAGGTTCGGGGACCAGGCGACGAGCGCGTCCGGGTCGACGAACGTCTCGTCCTCGCCGCGGCCGCAGTCGACCACGATCGGGGTGCCGCGGGAGGTGATGGCCACCCAGCCGGTGCCCGCGATCTGCACGTTGAACAGGCCCTGGCCGGCGAACTTGGCCATGCCCTTGACCCGCTCGACGCCCCACTGGAGGTGGGCGTCGAAGGCGAGGAGGTTGGTGCCGTTGACGGAGAGGGCGTCGTTGTTCAGGTTGATGACGACGACGTCCGCGCCGTAGTCGGCGAGGTAGAGCAGGCCGTCGCCGGTGCACTTCATCAGCGGGGCGCCCTCGCCGGTGAGCCACTGCGAGGCCATCTGGCGGACGGCCGGCGGGTTGGGCTCGTACTGCACGAAGCCCTCGTAGGCGACCATCGATCCGGTGCGCGCGAAGAGGTCCTGGCCGCTCTGCATGGCGACCTTGAGCATGGCCCTGCCGTGGTTCTCCATGCGGGCCGTGACGGGGGTCGGGGCGTAGCCCGCGAGCTGCTGGTTCATAGCGTTCATGGCATTCATGTGGGGCTCCCTCAGACCTCGTACGGCTGGACGACGATGAAGTTGCCGGGAGCGCCGCGGAACTGGAGGTTCACGGTCTCCCCGCTGTGGCCGGGGTAGGCGTTGCGGCGCAGCCGGACCTGGCTGGAGATGATCACCTGGGCGGCGGAGGACCACGCGACGATGGCGTTGCTGTCCGCGAAGGTGGTCGGGGTGACGGGCAGGACGACGGGCACGCCGTGCGTCTTGACGATCACCGTGCCGGTGCCCTGGAACTGCATGGTGAACAGGGCGCCGCCGGGGATGCCGTGGCCCTCGATGCGGCGGACCTCGTGCTGGAGCGACTCGTCGAAGGCGAGCACGTTCTCGGCGGAGACGCAGATGCCGTCGCCCTGGAGCTCGATGGCGTGCAGGTGGGCGCCGCCCTCCGCGAGGAAGACCTGGCCGCGGCCGGTGCAGCGCATCAGCTGCATCTCCTGGCCGGTGGCGTTGCCGACGATGCGGCCGGCGAAGCCCGCGCCCTTGTAGCTGAAGTCGACCTTGCCCTGGTAGAGGACCATGCTGCCCTGGCGGGCGAGGACGGCCTGGCCGCCCATGGCCAGGTCGACGCGCATGAGCTGCTGGTTCTGCGGGGTCCAGCGGGCGCCGGTCGGGGCTTCCTTGTACGGCTGCAGGGCGGCGGCGAGGCCGGCGCCGACGGCGGGCACCGCCTGGGCGGGCTGGCCGTAGCCGGGCTGCTGTCCGTACGGGGGCGGCTGCTGGCCGGGGAACTGGCCGGGAGCCTGGCCCGGGACCTGGCCGTACGAGGGCTGCGGCTGCTGCCCGTACGGCGCGGGGGCCGGGGCGGGCGGCGGGACCTGGCCGTACGAGGGCTGCGGAGGCTGGCCGTAGGGCGCGGGGGCCGGCGGGGCCAGGGGCGCGGCCATGGTGGGGGCCGCGTGGACGGGCTGCTGGTACGGAGCCGGGGCGGGGACCGGGGCCTGCGGCGGCGCGCCGGCCGGGGCTCCGAAGGCCGGTGCGGGGGCCGGGGGCTGGGCCTGCGCGGGAGCGCCGAAGGCGGGCGCGGGCGCGGCGGCCTGCGGCGGCGGGGCGAAGCCGGGAGCGCCCGCCGGGGCCTGGGCCTGCGGCGCGGGCTGCTGCTCCTCGGCGACCTCGCCGCCGAAGTTCTTCAGCAGCGCGGCGAGTCCGCCGTCGAAGCCCTGGCCGACGGCGGCGAAGCGCCACACGTCCTTGAGGTAGAAGTCGCCGATCATCAGCGCGCGCTCGGTGCTGAACTCCGAGCCCGTGAAGGTGTACCGGACGACCTCTTCGCCGCCGGCCACGATCCGGATCCAGCCCGGGCCGATCTGCGACATCTGGCCGGCGCCGTCGATGGAGGCCGCGAAGGAGAGCTTGTGGATGTTGGCCGGGATGCGGTCCAGGGTCACCCGGAAGGATTCCGCGTCACCGGCCTGGGCGCCGAGCAGCTGGATGGACTCCTCCGGCGACTTCGGCTGGTTGAAGAAGACGAAGTAGCGGTCGTCCGAGAGCTGCTCGTTGGCGTCGAGGCCGAAACAGCTGATGTCGATCGCGAGTCCGGGCCCGGCGATCTGGACACCCACGTAGAGGTCCGTGCCCGCCGTCAGATCACTGATCTTGGCCTTGTGACCGCGTTGGAATTCCCTGGCCATACGTAAGACCGTCCCCCATCCCGACTGTGAATGCGTGCCGCTCAGGCTAACGGCAACCTCGGACATCCGGCCAAGTCGGTACCGACCCGGTACATATCACGGGGTATGACATCACCGGCAATTACGGATCATTCATCCCGGGCGGCGGGGACTTTCGGAAGGCGCTCGGCGGCGACGACTCCTTCGAGGTAACCGCGGGCCCTCTCGGTGCGCGGGTACGCCTCGAGCAGTTCCCAGAAGCCGGGGCCGTGGCCGGGTACCAGGAGGTGCGCGAGCTCGTGCAGCAGCACGTAGTCGACGACGTACTCGGGCATCCCCTGGATGCGGTGCGAGAGCCGGATGCTGCCCTCGGCCGGGGTGCAGGAGCCCCAGCGGGTGTTCTGGTTGGTGACCCAGCGGACCGAGCGGGGGCGGGCGCGGCCGGCGAAGTACTGCTCGGACAAACGCTCCGCCCGCTCGGCGAGTTCCGCGTCCCCGAGGGTGCGCTTGCTCTCCTGCGCGGCGAGCTTGTCGAGCATGACGCCGACCCAGCGCCGCTCCTCCGCCTCGGACATCCGGGCAGGGATGAGGACGACCGTACGGTCACCCTCGCGGTAGGCGGATACGGTCCTGCGGCGGCGTGCGCTCCGGCGGACTTCGACGGCGCGCTGCGGTGGATCGGCGGACACGCCACGACGGTACCCGCTCGCCGCGGCGGAAGTCCCACCCCTCCGGGGTTCGAACACGATCTGTTCGCGGAGCCCGGGAAAGAACCCTAGTTATCCCTCTCATATGCCTAATACCCCTCACCTGTGGACAACTTTTCACGCGCGATCCGAGGCCCGGGCAGTCTTTTCGGAAAGCGGCGCGGGGAATGCGGCGCGTGAATCGAGGGAGGCCGTGATGTATCCGAAGGTGAAGTCCGCGCTGGCACGGGCCTGGCGGGATCTGCAGACGGTCCAGTTCGGGGTGACCCCCGCCCACGCCGTCGTCCTCGGCCCGGTGGACACCGCCACGGCGGCGCTCCTCGACCTGATCGACGGGACCCGGGGCATGGAACTGCTGCGCTCGCAGGGCAGGGCGATGGGGCTTCCGGACGGGCGGGTCGACGAGGTGGTGCGGCGGCTCGCCGCGGCCGGGCTGCTCGACGACGCCACCGCCGGCGGGCCCCGGGCCCAGGCCGTGCGGGACCGGCCGGAGGCCCTGGCCCGGCTGGGGCCCGACCTGGGCTCGCTCTCCCTGGTCCATCCCCGGCCGGGCGGGGACTTACGGGGTGTGGCCGCCCGTCGGGGGATACGGGTCCAGGTGCGCGGGAGCGGCCGGGTGGGCGGGGTGATCGCCTCGGTCCTGGCGGGAGCCGGCGTCGGCCGGGTCGAGGTGCTCGACGGGGGCCGCACCGAGCCGGCGGACGTGGCTCCGGGCGGGCTGGGCCCCGGCAGCGTGGGCCGGCTGCGGGCCCAGGCCGCGCGGACGGTGGTCCGGGAGGCGGCTCCCGGCCGCGGCCCGCGGAGCGGGGAGGGCGGCGGACCGGAGCCGGGACTGTCCCTGGTGGTGGTCGCGCCCCGGGACGGGCTGCAGGCCTGGGCCCCCGATCCGCAGACCGCGGCCGACTGGGTCTCCACCGGCACCCCCCATCTGTACGCGGGGGTGCTGGAGGGGACCGGGCTGGTGGGGCCGCTGGTGCTCCCCGGGGCCACGGCCTGCGCCGGGTGCATGGAGCGCGAGCGGGTGGACCGGGATCCGGCCTGGCCGCGGATGCTGGTCCAGTGGCGCTCGGCGCACCGCCGCCGCGGCACCGGCGCCTGCGATCTGGGCCTGTCGACGGCGGTGGCCGGACTGGCCGCGGCCCACGCGCTCTCCTTCCTCGACGGGGAGCTCCCCGCCTCCACCGCCACCCGCTGGGAGGCCTCCCTCCCCGCCCTCCACTGGCAGCCGAACCCCGTCCTCCTCCACCCCGACTGCCCGTGCGGCACGAGCGGACGGCCCGAACCTCTCGTGACAGGACCGGCCTCGGGAGCACCGCTCGGATCGACTGCGGTATCGGGCTCCGGGACGCGGAGCGGGCCATGACAGGATTGCTCGTGGCCGAGGTGCCGTCCGAAGGCCGTCGGGGCTCTCCCGAAGCGCCGCTTGCGGCTCAGCTGTCTGGGAACTGGAGGGGCGTATGTCTGATCTTCCCCGGAAGGCGGTCACCCGTACCGTCAAGCTGGCCGCGCTGCCCTTGGGCATCGCAGGCCGGGCCACGTGGGGTCTCGGCAAGCGGATCGGGGGCAAGTCGGCGGAGATCGTGGCCCGCGAGCTCCAGCAGCGCACCGCCGAGCAGCTGTTCCGCGTACTGGGCGAGCTCAAGGGGGGTGCCATGAAGTTCGGGCAGGCGCTCTCGGTCTTCGAGTCGGCCCTGCCCGAGGAGGTCGCCGGTCCCTACCGGGCGGCTCTGACGAAGCTTCAGGAGGCGGCGCCGCCGCTGCCCGCGGCCACCGTCCACCAGGTGCTGGCGGAGCGGCTCGGCGAGGACTGGCGGGACCTGTTCGAGGAGTTCGAGGACAAGCCCTCCGCGGCGGCCTCGATCGGGCAGGTGCACCGGGCGGTGTGGCACGACGGCCGGCAGGTGGCGGTCAAGGTCCAGTACCCGGGGGCCGGCGAGGCACTGCTGTCGGACCTGAAGCAGCTGGGCCGGTTCGCGGGCCTGCTGGGACCGCTGGTCCCGGGCATGGACATCAAGCCGCTCATCAAGGAGTTGCGCGACCGGGTCGCGGAGGAGCTGGACTACGAGCTCGAGGCCGAGGCGCAGCGGACGCACGCGGACGCCTTCGACGGCGACGAGGACGTGCTCGTGCCGGATGTCGTGCACCAGGGCGACCAGGTGCTGGTGACCGAGTGGATGGAAGGGACTCCGCTGTCGGAGGTGATAGCCGACGGCACGGAGGAGGAGCGCGACCGCGCCGGACAGCTGCTGGCCCGGTTCCTCTTCTCGGGCCCCGCCCGCACCGGGCTGCTGCACGCCGACCCGCACCCGGGCAACTTCCGGCTGGTGTGCGGTGCCGACGGCCGGATGCGGCTGGGCGTACTGGACTTCGGGACGGTCGACCGGCTGCCGGGCGGCTGGCCCAAGTCCATAGGCAAGTCGCTGCGGCTGGCGCTGGCCGATGACGCCGAGGGCGTCTACGGGCACCTGCGCGGCGAGGGGTTCGTGCGCGAGTCCATCGAGCTGGACCCCGAGGCGGTGCTCGACTACCTCAGGCCGATGCTCGAGCCCGCCGAGGACGGGGAGTTCACCTTCACCCGGCCGTGGCTGCGCGGCCAGGCGGCGCGGATCGCCGATCCCCGCTCCCCCGCGCACCAGTTGGGGCGTCAGATCAACCTGCCGCCCTCGTACCTGCTGATCCACCGGGTGACGCTGAGCACGATCGGCGTGCTGTGCCAGCTCGGTGCGACGGTGCGGCTGCGCGACGAACTGGAGTCCTGGCTCCCCGGGTTCCTGCCCGAAGAGGACTGAGCCGGCCGGCCGCGTCCCGAGGGGTGCGGCCGGAGCTCACCACCAGGCGGAGTCGAGACGGCCCTCGATGGCGCGGAGGTTGGCGCGCGCGCAGTCGACGCAGAAGTACTGTCTGGTCCCGTTCTCCACGGAGCAGGTCCAGGTGGGCGGGGCGCCGGCCGGGGACTGGGCGCCGCAGCGCGCACAGACGACGGGCGGGGCCTCGGTTCCCGGCGGAGCCGGGCGGGGATTCGGCTGGTCCACCTCCAGACGATATCCCCGCGGGGGTGGGAGGCGGTCCGCAACGCACCGGGGGGGGGGGGGGGGTGGGGGCCGCCCGCCGCGGGTCCGGGCCGGCCCCCCCGGGCCAGGGTTCGCTCAGCTCCACCCGCTGGCCGGGCAGCACCTCGACGGT
>NZ_JBSGXB010000360.1:0-6996 GCF_053609185.1 Streptomyces sp. NPDC054956
GGGCCAGACCGCCAACTGCTTCGGCGGCGTCGCCGACACCACCGAGGGCGCCTGGCGTCCGTACGCCGACGGCAGCGACCACGGCACCCACGTGGCGGGCACCATCGCGGCCGCGCGCAACGGGATCGGCATCAGCGGCGTGGCGCCCGGCGTCCAGGTCGCCGCGATCAAGGTGAGCGAGCCCGCGACCAGCCTCTTCTACACCGAGGCGGTCGTCTGCGGCTTCATGTTCGCCGCCGAGAAGGGGATCGAGGTGACCAACAACAGCTACTACGTCGACCCCTGGCTCTACAACTGCAAGTCGGACGACGACCAGAAGGCGCTGGTGGAGGCCCTCGGACGGGCGACGAAGTACGCCGAGCGCAAGGGCGTGCTCAGCGTGGCCTCGGCCGGCAACTCCAACCACGACCTGGCGTCCAACGCCATCGAGGACGCCACCAGCCCCGACGACGCCACCCCGGTGACGCGCACGATCGACCCGCACGTCTGCCTGGACCTGCCCACCCAGCTCCCGGGCGTGGTCACGGTCAGCGCGACCGGTGACAAGGGCTTCAAGTCGTACTACTCCAGCTACGGCCTGGGCGTCGTCGACGTCGCGGCCCCCGGCGGCGACAAGTGGCAGATCCCGGCCACCCCGGACGCCAACGGCCGCGTGCTGTCCACCCTCCCGGGCGGCGGCTACGGCTACAAGCAGGGCACCTCGATGGCCGGCCCGCACGTCGCCGGTGTCGCGGCGCTGCTCAAGAGCCGCCACCCGTGGGCGTCTCCGGCGCAGATCCAGCTGATGCTCAAGGCCCAGGCCACGAAGGCGGACTGCCCGGCGCAGGTCTACAACTCCGCCGGCGTCCTGGTCGACGCGACCACCTGCGCCAGCAAGTGGGGCCAGACGGGCTACTACGGATACGGCGTGGTCGACGCGCTGAAGGCCGTCAAGTAGGAGCACCCCGCACAGGAACGACGGAAGGGCCGGACGGGATCATCCCGTCCGGCCCTTTCCGCACTCCGGATCAGGGCTTGATCAGCACCTTGAGCGCGCTGCGGTCGTCCATCGCCCGGTATCCGTCCGGGACCTCGTCGAGGGAGACGGCCCGGTCGAAGACGGGCGACGGGTCGATCGCGCCGCTGAGCACGTCCGCGAGCAGCTCGGGGATGTACGCGCGGACCGGCGCGACCCCGCCGCGCAGGCTGATGTTGCGGTCGAACATGACGCCGAGGTCGAGGCCGGTGCCGCTGCCGTGCGGGACGCCGACGTAGCCGACGGCCCCGCCGTCGCGGGTGATGTTCACGGCGGTGCGCATGGACTGCTCCGTGCCGACCGCCTCGATGACGGAGTGGGCGCCCTGGCCGCCGGTGAGCTCGCGGACGGCCGCCTCGGCCGCCTCGCCGCGCTCGGCGACCACGTCGGTGGCCCCGAAGAGCTTGGCGATGTCCGTACGGACGGTGTGGCGGCCCAGTGCGATGATCCGGTCGGCGCCGAGGCGCTTGGCGGCGAGGACGCCGCACAGGCCGACCGCGCCGTCACCGACGACGGCGACGGTGGAGCCCTTGCGGACGCCCGCGCCCAGCGCGGCGTGGTGGCCGGTGCCCATGACGTCGGACAGCGCGAGGAGCGCGGTCAGCAGGTGGTCGTCGGAGACGGCGTCGGCGGGCAGCTTCACGAGCGTGCCGTCGGCGTGCGGGACGCGGACGGCCTCGCCCTGGCCGCCGTCGTGGCCGACCGAGCCCCAGAAGCCGCCGTGCTCGCAGGAGGTGTACAGGCCCTCGGTGCAGTAGTCGCAGGTGCCGTCGGACCACATGAAGGGGGCCACGACGAGGTCTCCGGCGCTCAGGCCCGAGACGGCGGAGCCGGTCTCCTCGACGATGCCGAGGAACTCGTGGCCGATCCGCTGGCCGGGCTGGCGCGCGGCCTCGCCGCGGTAGGCCCAGAGGTCGCTGCCGCAGATGCAGGCACGCAGGACGCGGACGACGGCGTCCTCGGGGCGCTGGATCGCAGCGTCGGGCACCTCCTCCACGCGGATGTCGTGCGGGGCGTGGATGACGGTGGCGCGCATGGTGGTGCAGTCCTCCGGTTAGGAAATGGTTGAGCCCTGTAGGACCTCCCTACCGTACGCCCGCTCCGCGGCGAGTGCTCCCGTGGCCAGCAGGTACTGGGCCGCCAGGTACGTGGCCATGATCCAGAAGTCGGGGCGGGGCAGCTGGGGCCACTCGGCGACCCCGGTGGCGATGAGCGTGTCGGAGAGCAGGAACAGCGCCCCGCCGAGCCCGGCCCGCCACCCGAGGGCGCTGGAGCGGTAGGCCATGGCGGTGAGCAGCAGGCTGTACCCGGCGACGGGGACGCGCAGCTCGGCGGGCAGGTCGCCCCAGAGCAGCGTGACGGTGGACAGCAGGGCGGCGGCGTACGCGATGCCGAGCACCGGGCCGCTGCTGCGGCGACCGAAGAGCACGAGGTAGCAGACGTGCCCGGCGGCGAAGGAGCCCATGCCGATCAGGAAGGCGGGATCGGCGTCGAAGAGCAGGGCCAGGTCCCCGCCCCAGCCGAACAGCAGGGCCAGGACGAGCAGCCGGGGGGCCCGGCGGGTGATCACGTGGCCGATGAGCAGGGGCATGAGCAGCGGCTTGGCGAGGACGTGGCCCAGGTGCCAGCCGGCGAGCAGCGAGCCCAGGTCGAAGGCGGCGGCGAGGACGAAGGCGGCGAGCAGCAGCCGGCCGGCGGCGCCGGTCCCGGCGGGTGCGGCGGGCCGCGCCCAGGACGGCGTACGGGGCTGCGCGCGGCCGGTGGCTCCGGCGGCGCTCACGCGGCGTGCTCCGGGGCGGGCGCGGGCGCGGGCGTCTCGGCGGGGGCGGCGGGGGCGGGCTGCCAGCCGGGGCCGCGGAAGACGCGTCCGGCCCGCTCGCGCCAGGTGGCGGCGCGGCGCACGTCCCGGGCGATGGAGGCGTACTCGTGGGTGGCGACCCGGAGCGGGTTGTAGGTGCTGATGTTCTTGGTGAGGCCGAAGACCGGCTTGTCGGTCTCCCCCACCCAGGAACCGAACATCCGGTCCCAGACGATCAGGATCCCGCCGAAGTTCCGGTCCAGGTACCCGCCCTGGGAGGCGTGGTGGACGCGGTGGTGGGAGGGCGAGTTGAAGACGAACTCGATCGGGCGGGGCAGCTTCCCGATCCGCTCGGTGTGGATCCAGAACTGGTAGACGAGGTTGACGGAGTAGCAGAACGCGATGGCGGCCGGGTGCACGCCCAGGGCGATCATCGGCAGGTAGAAGGGCCAGGAGGTGGCACTGGTCCAGGGCTGGCGCAGCGCGGTGGTGAGGTTGAACTTGCGGCTGCTGTGGTGGACGACGTGGCAGGCCCACAGGATGCGGATGACGTGGTGGCCGCGGTGCTGCCAGTAGTAGAGGAAGTCCTGGGCGAGCAGCATCAGCAGGACGGTCCACCACAGGACGGGGACGCGGAGCGGGGTGAGCTCGTAGACCGCGGTGTAGATCGCGACGATCGGGATCTTCCAGAGGAAGTCGAAGACGAGACTGCCGATCCCCATGCCGAGGCTGGTGACGGCGTCCTTGGTCTCGTACCCGGCGGCGTCCTCGTCGGGATGGATGCGGTAGCTCACGAGCTCGACGACCGTGAGCAGTACGAAGGCGGGTATGGACCACAGCACGACATCGGGCAGGTTCGGCATGTCCGCACCATAGAGGCGGGTTCGGGGGCTCGGCTAGTGGTTGTTACCGATCGGTATCCATCGGGGTTACCGACGGTTCACGAGATGCTTGTCGTGAGGGTGTCCGGGCCAAGGGGAGGGCGTGGGGATGACGGACTTCGAGGGCGGATCCGGGGCGGGCTCCGCGGGTACCGAGCCGGGTTCCGAGCCCGGTTCCGAGCCCGGTTCCGACACGGTCGTCTTACGGGCGGCCGAGGCGGTGGCGCTGGCCCTGGCCAGGTCCCGGCCCGGGGCGCGCCGGCTCAGGCCCGCCAAGCCGGGCGATCCCGGCGTACGGCGCCTCGCGCGCGAGCTGGCGGCCCTGCTGGCCGGGGCGGGCGCGGAGCTCCCCGCGCCCGACCGGCGGGCGGCGCTGGCCGCGGTCGGGGAGGCCTTCGCGGCGCTGTCGCCGAAGGAGGCCCGGGCCCTCTTCGCGGCGGACCCCGCGGGGACGGCGGGCCCGGCGGAGGCGGCGGACGCGGCCGGTGCGGCGGGGGGCACGGCAGCCGCGGCGGCGGGTCCGGCGGCCGGCGCGGCGGTCCCCGTGCCCCCGCTGCCGTCGGGCACGGTCCTCGGCCCCGCGGCCGGGGCCGCCTACCGGGAACTGGTCGCGCTGTGCCGCGCGCACGCCGCTCGGGACCGGGCGGGCACGGCCGACGCGGGCAGCCCGGGCAACTCGGGCAGCCCGGGCAGCGGCGGCATCGGGGGCGCCCCGCAGGACCCGCCCGGCACGGGCGCCGACCGCGCCGCCGAGGCCTTCGAGGAGCGGTACGCCCAGCACGTGGCCAAGGCCCAGGGCCGGGTCCAGCTGTTCGGCCTCACCCTCAGCCAGGCCCGCCGGGACTGGTCGCTGGACCTCGCCTACATCAGCCTCGCGGTCAGCGGCGGGGAGCTCCTGGAAGAGCCGGGCCTGCAGACGTCCGTCAAGGCCGAGGTGGCCCTCGACGCCGCGGATCGGGTGCTGGTGCGCGGCCCGGCCGGCTCCGGCAAGAGCACCCTCGTCCAGTGGCTGGCCCTGAACGCCGCCCGGAGCAGTTTCGGGCCCCAGCTGCGGGACTGGAACGGCCTGGTCCCCTTCGTGCTGCCGCTGCGCTCCTTCAACTCTCCCGCCGGGCTGCCCCGTCCGCGGGACTGGCTGGCAGCCACCGGCGTACCGCTGACGCCCCCGGAGGGCTGGGTCACCGGGCTCCTCGCCTCCGGGCGGGCGCTGGTGCTGGTCGACGGAGTGGACGAGGTGCCTCCGCGACTGCGCGACAGGACCGAGTCCTGGCTGCGGGCCCTGCTCACCGAGTACCCGGACGCCCGCTTCGTGGTCACCACCCGCCACTCGGCCGTACCCGAGGACTGGCTGACCGCGCACGGCTTCTCCTCCCTCGCCCTGCTGCCGATGGACCGCGACGACGTGAGCGCCTTCATCACGCACTGGCACGCCTCCGCCCGGGCGGAGGCGGACGGCGAGGGCGCGGGACGGGAGCGCGAACTGCTCGACCGGTACGAGAAGGCCCTCCTGGAGGCCGTGGGATCGCGCCGGGACCTGGGCAGGCTCGCCACGAACCCGTTGATGTGCGCCCTGCTGTGCGCGCTGAACCGGGACCGGCGGATGCACCTGCCCCGGGCCCGCAAGGAGCTCTACGACACGGCCCTGGACATGCTGCTGATCCGCCGCGACAGCGAACGCGACATCTCCGGGATCGAGGGCGTCTACCTCAGCCGGGACGAGCAGACCCTGCTGCTCCAGCGGCTCGCGTACTGGATGATCCGCAACGGGCAGGTGGAGGCGACCGCCGCCGAGACGATCGCGATGATCGCCGAATCGCTCGAGGCCATGCCCCAGGTCAGGGCGCAGGCCAGCGCCGAGACGGTGTTCCGGCACCTGCTGATCCGCAGCGGGCTGCTCCGCGAGCCCGTACCCGGCTCGGTCCTGTTCGTCCACCAGATCTTCCAGGACTACCTCGGCGCCAAGGCCGCGGTGGAGGCACGGGACTTCGGCGTGCTGGTGCGCAACGCGCACGAGTACACCTGGGACAACGTGGTCCGGATGGCGGTGGGCCACGCCCGGCCCGACGAGCGCGCCCACCTGCTGCGCCAGCTGCTGCACCGCGCCGACCAGGACGGACCCGACCACAGCCGGCTGGTGCTGCTCGCGGCCGCCTGCCTGGAGCACGCGCCGGAGCTGGACCCGGTGGTCTGGCGCGAGGTGCAGACCCGTACGGCGCGTCTGCTGCCCCCGCGCTCCCCGGGCCAGGCCGAGGAACTGGCCAAGGCGGGCGAACTGGTGCTGGAGCTGTTGCCGGAGCCGTCGGCCGGGCTCACCGAGGGCGAGGCCGCCGCGACGATCCGTACGGCGGCGCTCGTCGGCGGCGACCGGGCCCTTCAGGTGATCGCGGCCTTCCGGGCGGACGACCGCTACGAGGTGGGCCGCGAACTGTCCGACGCCTGGGGGCGGTTCCCCGTCGACGCCTACGTGGACTCGGTGCTGGCGGACGCCCCCATGAACACCGCCCACCTGCACGTGCGCACGGCCGGCCAGCTGCGGGCCCTGGACCGGCTCCGGCACGTCCGGCGGCTGCACGTCGGCTGGGACGGGCCGGTCCCGCCGGAGATCGCGCGGCGGCGGAACCTGGAGTCGCTGATCCTGCACCGCAATCCGAGGCTGGCCGACCTGTCCCCGCTGGCCGGTCAGTCCTCCCTGCGGCACCTGGGCGTGCTCGACTGCCCGAAGGTGACCGGGATCGACGTGGTGGGCGAACTGGAGACGGACAGCCTCGCCTTCGGCTACCTGCGCGACGACCTCTCGCTCGCCCCGCTCGCGGGGGCGGTGGGCCTGCGCTCCCTGGTCATCGGCTTCGAACCGGAGCAGCGCCGGATCGGGGACGTCCCGGCGGCGCGGTCGCTGACCGCGCTGCACCTGTGGCAGGGCGCCCGCCGGATGACGCTCGACGGGATCGAGCGGTGGCCGGACGTCACGACGCTGACGGTCGCCGGGAGCGGCCAGTACCGCCAGCTGGTGCGGTCGCTGCCGCTCGGGGGCCTGGTCAGCCTGCAGATCCGGCATGCGGCGCCGGTGTCGGCCGAGGCGCTCCTGCCGTACGAGCGCCTCGGCCGGCTCGTCCTGATCCGGTGCGCCCTGGAAGGGACGCTGGAGGCGCTGCGCGAGTTCCCGGAGCTGCGCCGGGTGGTGCTGAGCGAATGCCTGGGGACCGTGGACCTCTCGCCGCTCGCGGACCTGGACGAGCTGGTGGTCGAGCTGCGCCGGGGCACCCACGCGCGCGGGACGGAGCTGATCCCGCCGGAGCGGCTGG
>NZ_JBSGXB010000361.1:0-6912 GCF_053609185.1 Streptomyces sp. NPDC054956
GTCGTCGTGTTCGGGCGGGTGGGCGGGATCAGTGCTGGCCCTTGCCGTCGCCCTTGTGCTCGTGCTCCTTGAGGGTGATGTCCTCCGTGTCCGTGAAGTCGATGTGCGTGTTGGCGTGCGTCGTGTGCGGGTAGGCGACGAGCACCGAGCCCGTTCCCGACTTGCCGGAGTAGTCCTCCTTCAGCAGGCCCTTGGGAGAGCCGGCGCGGACGATCAGCTCGTCACCCTTCTCGGGCTTGACCTGCGACGGGTCGCCGCCGTCCACGGAGAGGTGGGTGCTGACGGTGTCCTTGACGAGGAAGTCGATCGTGTCCTTGCCGCCGCGGGCCAGGACGCCGATCCGCTCGGTCTGCGCCGTGGTGATCCGCAGGCCGAGCAGGGCCACGAGCGGCGCCGGCTTGCGGACCAGCGGCAGGGAGTCGACGTGCAGCGTGGTGAACGTGTCCACGACGCCGCGGATGCGGTCGCCCCGGGTGGTGCCCACGATGGTGACCTCGTCGTCCCCGCCGTCGGTGCTGATCCCCACGTCACCCGTGACGTTGAAGAAGTTCAGCACCTGGGCCGAGTCCGCGCGGGTCAGCCGGCCGCTGTTGACGCCGAGCGGGGTGAAGGTGAGCCGGTCGTCGCCCGCCCCGCCCGTGACGGCCGCGCCGTGCCGGTTCGCGTCGAGGTTGACGACCGGGATCCCCTCGATGCCGACGACGCCGCCCGGGATGCCCGGGTAGCCCGTCACCCGGCCCTCGGCGATGTCGGCCAGTACGTTCGCCGTGGCCCCGCCGAGGCTGAGCGAGTTGTGGGCGATGGTCACCGCGAGGGAGGGGGAGGCCGGGCTCACGTTGCCGGCGAGGTCCTCCAGGAGGACGTCGACGTTGTACCGGCCGTCGCGCAGCGCCGAGCTGACGACCTCGTACTCGCCGGCCGGGGTGACGGTGTCCTTGCCGACCACGGCCGCGCTGCCGCCCGCCGGGGTGGTCCGCAGCCGGACCAGGGCGTTCGGCTCGACGGACGAACCCTGGAAGGCGGGCTTGATGATGGTGGTGACGTTGTCGATGTCGATGCCCGCGCTGTCGCTGGAGGCCAGCAGGTCGGGCGCGCCGGCCGGCCGGGTCGGCGCGACCGTGTCCAGGGTGATCACCAGTGCGTGCGCGCTCTCCGTGCCCGAACCGGTGACGTGGACGGTGCCGGTGACACGGGGGTCGTCCGACGGGTCGACGATGATCACCTCGGCGGTGATCTGGTTCGGGCCCTCCCGCAGCACCGGGTCCAGGTGGATCCCGTACAGCCCCGGCTTGTTCACCGGGTCGACGGGAGTGGCGAAGCCGACGCGCTGCCCGTCGCGCTCCACGGCCACCTTGTAGCCGGGGGCGTCGTCGGTCAGGACGGGCGTGGCGTTCTGCGGGGACAGCGCGATGCCGGCGGCGCGCAGCTCGGCGTCGTCCACGCGCAGGAAGAGGTCCGGCCCGACGACCTTGGTGACGTCGTCGCTGTCGGAACGGCCCGAGTCGGACTGCTGCTTGAGATCCAGGGCGAACGGCTCGGGAGCCGCCCGGTTGACGACGAGCAGGTCGTACGTGCCCTGCGGCGGGTCCGTCGGTGAGGCGTCCCCGGGCCGGGTCGGCTCGCTCACGCCGGCGGCGCTGACCACCACGTAGTACGGCTCGTCCTTGACGACCGGGATCGCGAGCCGGCCGGTGGAGGTGCCGGCCCGGGTGGAGACGGTGCCGTTGGCGACGCGGTTGCCGAACTTGTCGTACGCGCGCACCGCGAGCGGGGCGATCACCTCGTTGAAGCGGATCTCCGCGGTGAGGTGGCCGGTGTGGCGGGGGGTGACCCGGAAGAAGTCCACGTCGGTCGCGGTGTGCAGGGTGAGGCCGCGCCGGTTGAACTGCTCGTTGGAGCCGAGGTCGGCGGCCACGGCGTGGTCGATCGACTCGTTGGGCTCGTGGCGGTCGGGGAAGGCCCCGAGCAGGGAGAAGACGTCGAAGTAGACGTCCTGGTTGCCCGCGGAGGGGGCGGTGGGGGTGGGCGGGGTGGCGTTGCCGGTCCAGGACGCGTAGCCGATCCCGTCCACGGCGAACACCCCGTTGTACTCGCCGATCCGCAGGGTCCGCCGGTTCTCGCCGGCGACCATGGTGCCGCAGCCGGCGAAGTTGCCGAAGCGGCACGGGGCGTTGCGGTCGGGGTCGAAGGGGGAGTCGCTGATGCGGAAGTCCTGGGTCCAGGTCTGGCCGCCGTCCCGGCTGGTGGTGCCGTACAGATCCAGCAGGAAGTTGTCCGCCCCGTTCGGCCCGGTGCCGCCGTTGCGCCGGCCGCTGCGGTTGTCGTACCAGGTGACGACGGCGTTGCCGTCCTGGTCGATGTGGGCGTTGGGCATCACGGCGAAGGTCTGGCCCGGCCCGTGGTCGACGCGGCTCCGGGTGAAGCTCAGGCCGTTGTCGGTGGAGCGGGCGATGACCACGTCGGCGTCGTCGCCGTTGCCGTAGTTGTTGTTGGGGTCGTCGTTGCCGACGACGTAGACGTTCCCGGCGCGCGCCGGGTCGGGAAGGATGTACGGCTGCACGGAGCCCTGGAGCCAGAAGTCGGTCCCGGGGATCTCGGTGGCCGGGTTGTTCTGCCGGTTGCAGGTGACGTCCGCCTGGCCCGCGCCGAACGGCACGGTCCGCTGCTGGGGCGTGCCGGCGGCGAAGTCGGCGCCTCCGGAGCCGTCCCGGAGCAACTGGGTCGAGCCCACCGTGCCGTCGCCGGCGCAGGTGTCGGTGTGGTACGCGACGTAGAGGTCGCCGTTCTGGGCGACGGCCGCGTGCGAAGGCCAGACGAAGCCCTCGCCCGCCTGGGAGAGGGTGGCCGCGGCGGACCAGGTCGTACCGCCGTTCGTGGAACGCGAGAACAGGATCCGCGAGCCGCCGGCGCCCGGGAGTTCCGTCCAGACGATGTAGAGGTTGCCCACGTACGGGCTGGTCGGGTTGGCGTCGACCACCAGCCACGGCTTGTCGTGGTCGCTGTTCCCGTTCGGGCTCACCTGGACGGGGGTGTAGGTCTGGGTCCCGGCCGTCGTGGTGTCGTTGATCCGGCCGACGCCGACCCCGAGGCGGGCGGGGGTCGGGTTGGTGTTCAGGCCGCCGCGCGAAAGGTGCGTGACGAAGATGCGCCCCTGGGCGTCGAAGCCGAGTACCGGGTCGCCGTTGCACGGGGTGACGGTCGAGGTCCGGGTGATCGGGAAGCCGTCCCGGCCGTAGTTCAGGTCGATGTGGACGGTGCAGCCTTCCATGACGGCGACCTGTCCGGGCCTGCGCGGATTGGCGGTGGCGTTGTGCGGCTCGTTGAACCGGGCGCCGATCCTCTGGTCGTCGCCCGCCCACGCGGGGGTGGCCGCGGGGCCGAGGATCACGAGTGACTGCAGTACGAGGAGAATGCCGCCGACGACGGTGACGGCACGTCTGTAGAGATGGTTGCTCAAGATGCGTTCCGCTCTCTGGCTCTTTACATCCCTCTGCTTCCAGCGCGACGGCCGTACCTGACCAGCGGCCCCGCGCGCTGTTCGGGCAGGACTGTGGCAGGGGGCGGGTGCCGGTGTCCGGTGTCCGGGGCCGCGTCACGGGAATTCATCAAGATCCCTTGAAGAACCACCCGGTCGGAGCAGGCCGGAGAAACGATTGGGCCGAACAGGCCCGATCAACTGCCCGGCCGGCGCACCGGCCGGCCAGCCGCCGGATCAGCTGCCCGAGGCGATCCGGTAGGCGCCCGGAGTCGTTCCCGTCCAGCGCCGGAACGCCCGGTGGAAGGCGGTGTCCTCCGAGAAGCCGAGGCGGGCGGCGAGCTCCGCGATCGGCTCGCCGCTCTCCGCCAGCCCGGCGATCGCCGCGTCCCGCCGCACGTGGTCCTTCAGCTGCTGGAAGGAGGTTCCCTCCTGGCCCAGCCGCCGCCGCAGCGTCGCCGGGGACACCGCCAGCCTGCCCGCCACCTCGCCGAGCTCCGGCAGCCGCGGCGAGCTGCGCAGCGCCTGCGTCAGGGTCCGGCGGACCTGCTCCGCGACCGTGGTCCCGTACTCCGGCCGCGACAGCAGGTCGAAGGGTGCCCGGCGCAGCATCGCGTCGAGCGCGGCCTCGTCGCGGACCAGCGGCGCGGTCAGCCAGTGCGCGTCGAAGGCGACGGCCGCGCCCGTGCGCGGCTCGCCGAAGCGGACCGGGCAGTCGAAGAGGATCTCGTACTCGGCCTCGTGGGGCGGCGCCGGATACGCGAAGGAGGCGTGGGCGAGGGGGATGCGCCGGCCGATCAGCCAGCTGCTCAGCCGGTGCCAGATGGCGAGCACGCACTCCGTGAGGAAACGTTCCTCGTCGCGCGCGAAGTCATTGCGCACGGTGAACCGCGCCTGCCCGCCCTCGACTTCGAGCGCCAGCTCCGGCCCGCCCGGGAACAGCCCGTAGAAGGCGGCGGACCGCTCCACCGCCGCGCCGAGGTCACGGCAGCCCAGCGCCGCGTAACACATCATCGCGAAGGTCCCGGGCCTGCTCGGCACGGACGACAGGCCCAGGAACTCGTCCTGCGTGGTCCGGTACAGCGCCCGGAACAGCCGGGCGAACTGCGCCGGAGTGATGCGCGCCCGGTCGTCGCCGAGCAGCAGCGGCGGAATCTGCGCCTCCTGGAGCAGTGGCACGGTGTCGATGCCGCTGCCGCGCGCCCCCGCGAGCACGGCGCGCACGTGGTGCACGGTGATCGTCCGCCTCCCCATGGCTCCGACGGTAGCCGCATTGAGCGCTGCGGTCAGCGGGGGTGACGCTTCCGGTCATGCCGCGGACGGCATCGGGGTGCCTAGCGTCATCGGTACGACCCGAGGGGGAGGCGAGCCCGATGACCGACGCGGTGAGCGGTGCGACGAGCGACGTGACGAGCGAGGCGATGGGCGGGGCCGTGCGGCCGCGCACGCTGGCGGTGTTCACGGAGTGGACGGGCGAGCGGTACGCGGCGGAGACCGCGCTGCGGCACAGGACGGCCGAGACGGGGGCGGAGGGCGGCTGGGCGACGGTCAGCTACGGGCGGCTGCGCGAGCGCGTACGGGAGTCAGGGCGCGCCCTGATCGGCCTCGGGGTCGCCGCCGGGGAGCGGGTCGCGGTGCTGGCGGAGACCCGCCCGGAGTGGACGTACACCCACTTCGGGGTGCTGGCGGCGGGCGCCGTCCTGGTGCCCGTGTACCCGACGGCGGGGGAGGAGGAGCTCGCCTGGGTGCTGAAGGACTCGGAGGCGGTGGTCGTCGTCTGCGACGACGCGGCGCAGGCGGCGCGGGTGGAGGCGCTGCGGGGGAAGGGGGAGCTGCCGGGGCTGCGCGCGGTGGTGGAGATGGACGGGCTGCGCTCGCTCGCCGGAGCCGCCCCGGAGGCCGAACTCCTGGCCCGGGCGGCGGCGGTGGAACCGGCCTCCGACGCCTCGATCGTCTACACCTCGGGCACGACGGGCCTGCCGAAGGGCTGCCGCCTCACGCACGGCAACCTGGGCGCGATCCAGGACGCGACGCTCCCGCTGATCAAGGGCGGCCCGGGCGACTCCACGTACCTCTACCTGCCGCTGGCGCACCTGCTGGCCCAGCTGATCCAGTTCACCACCCTCCTGGAGGGCGGCGACCTCTGCTACTTCGGCGGCCGGATCGAGGACGTCATCGGGGAGCTCGCCGAGGCACGGCCCACCCATCTGCCGTCCGTCCCGCGCCTGTTCGAGAAGCTCCACTCGGTGGTCCTGTCCCTGGCGGAGTCCCAGGAGGGCGGCGCGGACCGGTTCGCCGAGGCGGTCCGGCTGGGGCTGCTGGCGGCGGAGGGCCGCCTGCCGGAGGAGTCGCGGGAGGCGTACGAGGCGGCCGACAAGTCCCTGTACTCCCTGGTCAGGGGCGCGTTCGGCGGCCGGCTGAAATGGGCGCTGACCGGCGGGGCGCCGATCGCCCCGGCGACCTTGGACTTCCTACGGGCCTGCGGGATCGCGGTGTTCGAGGGCTACGGGATGACGGAGTCGGGCGGCGTCATCAGCCTGAACCACCCGGCCGGGGTGCGGTACGGCTCGGTGGGCCGCCCGATCGCGGGCTGCGAGGTCCGCATCGCGGAGGACGGCGAGGTCCTGGCGCGGGGCCCGATGATCTTCCCGGGGTACCACGCGAACCCCGGGGCGACGGCGGAGACGCTGGACCCGGAGGGCTGGCTGCACACGGGTGACCTCGGAGAACTGGACGCCGACGGCTACCTCTCCATCACCGGCCGCAAGAAGGAACTGATCATCACCTCGGCGGGCAAGAACATCACCCCGACGGAGGTCGAGTTCGCCATCCAGCGCTCCCGTTACGTCTCCCGCGCGGTCATGATCGGCGACCGCCGACCCCATCCGGTGGCCCTGATCACCCTGGACGCGGAGGAAGTCGCCGCTTGGGCGGCACGCGAGTCGGTAACTCTGGACCCGACCGCCCCGGGCGACCACCCGGCGGTACGGGCCCTCGTGGAAGAGGCGGTCGAGGCAGCCAACGCCACGGTCTCCCGCCCGGCCCGCGTACGCGCCTTCCGCATCCTGCCGGAGGAGTTCACGGTGGAGGCGGGGACGTTGACGCCGACGCTGAAGCTGCGGCGGAGGGTGGTGGCGGAGAGGTATGCGGGGGTGATCGAGGGGTTGTACGGGTAGGGGGCGACGGGCTGGGGGGAGGCTGCGGGGGTGGGGCGGGGGTTTTGACGGCTGGTCGGGGGCGGGGTTGGCGGGGCCCAGGTACTCGGTGGCTTTGACGGACCGGTGGGGGCGCCGGGTGGGCGGGGCCCCGAGTCGGGGTGGCTTTGACGGTGTCCGGGGGGCGTCCCGGGCGTCGAGTGTCCTTCCGTGCCGGGCCGGCCTGTCAAGGGCGCTCCCTGCGGTCGCGTCGCTTCGCGATGGCCTTCGGCCACCCTTGAC
>NZ_JBSGXB010000362.1:0-6887 GCF_053609185.1 Streptomyces sp. NPDC054956
GGCACGGGGCCCCGTACATGTGCGTCCGCCGGAGCGGGACGCGTCAGCCGTGCCAGGAGCGCCACAGGGCGGCGTAGGCGCCGTTGGCTTCGACCAGGGCGTCGTGCGAGCCGAGTTCGCTGATCCGGCCGTCCTCGACCACCGCGATCACGTCCGCGTCGTGCGCCGTGTGCAGCCGGTGGGCGATCGCGATCACGGTGCGGCCGTCCAGTACCCGGGCCAGCGAGCGCTCCAAGTGCCGGGCCGCGCGCGGGTCCAGCAGTGAGGTGGCCTCGTCCAGCACCAGCGTGTGCGGGTCGGCGAGGACCAGCCGGGCCAGTGCGATCTGCTGCGCCTGGGCCGGGGTCAGTGCCGCGGCGCCCGAACCCACCTCGGTGTCCAGGCCCGCGTCCAGCGCCCGCGCCCAGTCGTCCGCGTCGACCGCGCCGAGCGCCGCCCACAGTTCGGCGTCATCGGCCGCCGTGCGCGCCAGGCGCAGGTTGTCCCGCAGGGATCCCACGAACACGTGGTGCTCCTGGTTGACCAGGGCCACGTGTTCGCGCACCCGCTCCGCCGGCATCCGCGACAGCCGGGCCCCGCCGAGGGTGATCTCGCCGGTCCGGGGCGCGTAGATGCCCGCCAGCAGCCGGCCCAGCGTGGACTTGCCCGCGCCCGAGGGCCCGACCAGGGCCATCCGGGTACCCGGCGGCACCGACATGGACACCTGGTGCAGGACGTCGACGCCCTCCCGGTACCCGAAGTGCACCCGGTCCGCCCGGACGTCCCTGCCGTCCGGCGAGACGGCAGCGTCCCCCGCGTCCGGCTCGATCTCCCGTACGCCCACGAGCCGGGCCAGCGAGACCTGCGCGATCTGCAGTTCGTCGTACCAGCGCAGGATCAGCCCGATCGGGTCGACCATCATCTGCGCGAGCAGCGCGCCCGTGGTCAGCTGCCCCACCGACATCCAGCCCTGGATCACGCAGTACCCGCCGATCATCAGCACGGAGCCGAGGATCGTCACGTACGTGACGTTGACGACCGGGAAGAGGACCGTCCGCAGGAACAGCGTGTACCGCTCCCACGCCGTCCACTCCTTGATCCGCCGCTCCGACAGCTCGATCCGGCGGCCGCCGAGGCGGTGCGCCTCGATGGTCCGGCCCGCGTCCACCGTTTCGGTGAGCGCGGCCGCGACCGCCGCGTACCCGGCGGCCTCCGAACGGTAGGCCCGGGGCGCCCGCTTGAAGTACCAGCGGCAGCCGATCACGAGCACCGGGAGCGCCACCAGCGCCGCCAGCGCCAGCGGCGGCGCGGTCACGGCGAGCGCCCCGTAGAGCAGCCCCGCCCAGACCACGCCGATGGCCAGCTGCGGCACGGCCTCGCGCATCGCGTTGGCCAGCCGGTCGATGTCGGTGGTGATCCGCGACAGCAGGTCGCCCGTTCCCGCGCGCTCCAGCACGCCCGGCGGCAGGCCCACCGACCGCACGAGGAAGTCCTCGCGCAGATCGGCCAGCATCTCCTCGCCGAGCATCGCCCCGCGCAGCCGGACCAGCCGGACGAAGAAGGTCTGGACGCCGAGCGCGAGCGCGAACAGCAGTCCCACGCGCCCCAGATGCAGTTCGCGCGCCCCCTCCGCGAGCTGGTCCACCACCTGCCCCAGCAGGTAGGGGCCCACCATGGAGGCGATCACCGCGACCGTGTTGACCGCGATCAGCACCACGAAGGCCCGCCGGTGGCGGCGGAACAGGCCGCGCACGTAGCCCCGTACGGTCGCCGACGTGCCCACGGGCAGGGTCGCGGCCGTTTCGGGGGCCGCCGGATCGTATTGCGGCGGCGCCACGCCGATCATGCGGATTCCTCGATCTCTGTCAGTACGGATTCCAGGCGCGAGAGCCGCTGTTCGTCCTCGGTCTCGCGGGTGACGACCGCGCGGTAGCGCGGATCGCCGTGCAGCAGCTCGCGGTGGGTGCCGCTCGCCACGACCGCGCCCTCGTGGACCAGGACGACCCGGTCGGCGCGGTCCAGCAGCAGCGGTGAGGACGCCAGTACCACGGTGGTGCGTCCGGCGCGCAGCTCCGCGATGCCCTCCGCGATCCGCGCCTCGGTGTGCGAGTCGACCGCCGAGGTCGGCTCGTCCAGCACCAGTACCTCCGGGTCGGTGACCAGCGAACGGGCCAGGGCGAGCCGCTGGCGCTGCCCGCCGGACAGCGACCGGCCGCGCTCGGTGATCCGCGCGTCCATCGGATCGTCCACCCCGTCCGGGGCGGACTGCAGCAGGGCGTCCAGCACGTCCGCGCACCGGGCCGCCGCGAGGGCCTCCCGCGGAGCGACCGAGCCGGAGGCGGGCACCTCGAACAGTTCGCGCAGGGTCCCGGACAGCAGTACCGGGTCCTTGTCCTGTACGAGGACCAGCGTGCGCGCCGTGTCGAGCGCGAGCTCGTCCAGCGCGACTCCGCCGAGCAGGACGGAGGGCCCGGCCGCGGCGTCCATGGGATGCCCGCCCAGGCGTTCCGCGAGCCGGCCCGCCAGGTCGGGGTCCCCGCAGACCACGGCGGTGAACCGGCCCGCCGGGACGAGCAGTCCCGTCTGCGGGTCGTACAGGTCGCCGCCGGGGGCGGGGGCCTGCGCCACGGCCGCCGGCACGGCACCGGAGCCCGCGTCCGCGCCGGAGCCCGCGTCCGCGCCGGAACCGCCGGCCGCGTCCGAGGCCGCGTCCGGGCCCGCGTCCGGGCCCGCGTCCGTCCGCGTCAGCGACAGCACCCGGGCGGCCCGCTTCGCTGAGGGCCGCGAGAAGGAGTACGCCATCGCGATCTCCTCGAAGTGCCGCAGCGGGTAGAGCATCGTGGCCACCGCACTGAAGGCGGCGACGAGTTCGCCGACCGCGAGCCGGCCGTCCAGCACCAGCGAGGACCCGTACCAGACCACCGTGATCAGCAGCACGCCCGGCAGGAGCACCTGGATCGCGGAGATCAGCGCCCACATCCGGGCACTGCGCACGGCCGCCTTGCGGACCTCCTGCGAGGCCTCGCGGTAGCGGCTGAGGAAGAGCTCCTCGCCGCCGATGCCGCGCAGCACCCGCAGACCCGCGACGGTGTCGGAGGCCAGTTCGGTGGCCCGCCCCGCCTTCTCCCGCTGGACGTCGGCGCGCTGGGTGGCGCGCGGCAGCAGCGGCAGGACGGCGAGGGCGAGCACCGGCATGCCGACGGCCACGACCACGCCGATCGTGGGCGCGTAGAAGAGCAGGACCACGCAGCCGACGACCAGGGTCAGCGCGGCGGCGAGGAAGCGCGAGACGGCCTCGACGAACCAGCCGATCTTCTCCACGTCGCCCGTGGACACCGCCACCACCTCGCCCGCCGCGACCCGCCGGGTCAGGGCCGAGCCCAGCTCGGCGGTCTTGCGGGCGAGCAGCTGCTGGACCCGCGCGGCGGCGGTGATCCAGTTGGTGACGGCGGTGCGGTGCAGCATCGCGTCGCCGAGCGAGATCGCGACGCCCAGGAGCGCGATCAGGCCGCCGACCCACAGCAGTCGGGCGCCGTCGCGGTCCACGACCGCGTCGACGCCCAGGCCCACGGTGTACGGCAGTCCGGCCACGCCGCAGAAGTGCAGGAGCCCCCAGCTCAGGCTTTTGGCCTGTCCGCCGAGTTGGCCCCGTCCCAGCCACCAGAGGAATCGGGGGCCGGAGCGAGCGTCGGGTACCCCTGGGTCCGGATACGGAAGATCGCTGATCTGCATGACGCCCCATGACTGGTCGAGTGGTTCAAACCGTGCAAGGTTCGCGTTACGGACCGGTCGAGGGCAATCGATTTTCCGTTGGCCAAAGCTTTCCGCGCGAAGCCCTAAGGGCGGGTGGCGCGCTCCAGTTCCAGCAGGGCCGAGTAGTAGCTCCGGCCGGTGGCCCGGTCCATGCCCACCTCGCACATCCGATTGGCCGACAGGTGCGCGTCGAACGCGCGCGCCGTCACCTCGGCCGCCTCGCGCGCCGTCGCCGACTGCGTCAGCTCGGGGTGGAGCATGCCGCGGTCGCCGGCGAAGGCGCAGCACCCCGCGTCGTACGGGACCACCACCTCGTCGGCACAGGCCTCGGCCACGGCGCGCAGCTGCGCCTCGTCGTCCAAGTGCCGCATCGAGCAGGTGGGATGGAGGACGGCGGAGCCGACCGTGCGCCGGATCTCCAGGTGCGGCAGCAGCTCCTCGGCCGCCCAGACGACGGAGTCGACGATCCGCAGCTCGGCGTGGAGGGCTCGGTTGTCCACGGTCAGGTAGGGGACCACCTCGTGCGCGATGCCGAGGGTGCACGAGGAGGCGTCGACCACGAGGGGGAGCCGCCCGCCGGCCGTCCAGCCCCACGCGGCCGCCACGATCCGGTTGGCCATCACGCGGTTGCCCGCGTCGTGTCCCTTGGAGTGCCAGATCGTCGCGCAACAGGTGCCGGTCACGTCCCGGGGGATCCACACCGGCTTCCCGGCCCGCTCGGACACCGCCACGACGGCCTCCGGCAGGGAGGGGCCCGGCATTCCGTCGGGCCCGCCGAAGATCCGGTTGACGCAGGCCGGGTAGTACACGGCGGAGGCGCCCACCCGCCGGGTCGCGGGCAGTTCCCGGGCCGCGGCGCCGGGGATCTGCGGCAGCCACTCCGGGACCAGGTCCGGTCGTACGATCCTGCGCGCGGCCCCCGTAACGGCCCGCAGGACCCGGTCCCCGACGGTGTCGCTGATCTTGTCGGCGGCGGCCACGGCCAGCCGGGCGGCGGCCTCGACGGCACGGAACCGCTCGGCGGCCAGCGCGGCGGCGCGTTCCTCCCGCGGGCTGTGCCGGCGGTGGCGGAAGTCCTTCATCAGGGCGCCGGTGTCGATGCCGACGGGACAGGCGAGCTTGCAGGTGGAGTCGCCCGCGCAGGTGTCCACGGCGTCGTAGCCGTAGGCGTCGAGGAGCCCGTCGAGCACGGGGGAGCCGGGCTGCTGGCGCATCATCTCGCGGCGCAGCACGATCCGCTGGCGCGGAGTGGTCGTCAGGTCCTCGCTGGGACAGGTCGGTTCGCAGAACCCGCACTCGATGCAGGGGTCGGCGACCGCCTCCACCTGCGGGATGGTCTTCAGGCCGCGCAGGTGCGCCTTCGGATCGCGGTCGAGGAGGATCCGCGGGGCGAGCACCAGGTCGGGGTCGATGACGTGCTTGGTGCGCCACATCAGTTCGGTGGCCCGGGGTCCCCATTCCAGTTCGAGGAAGGGGGCCATGTTGCGGCCGGTGGAGTGCTCGGCCTTCAGGGAGCCGTCGAACCGCTCCACGGTGAGCCGGCAGAAGGCGTCCATGAAGGCGGCGTACCGCGCGACGTCGCCGGGCGCGGCGGCGTCGAAGGCGAGCAGGAAGTGCAGGTTGCCGTGGGCGGCGTGGCCCGCGACGGCGGCGTCGAACCCGTGTTCCGCCTGGAGTTCGAGGAGGGCCTCGCAGGCCTCGGCCAGCCGGGACGGGGGCACCGCGAAATCCTCGGTGATCAGGGTGGTTCCGGAGGCGCGGGCGCCGCCGACGGCCGTGACGAAGGCCTTGCGGGCCTTCCAGTAGCCGGAGATGGTCTTGGGGTCGCGGGTGAAGGTGTTGGTCACCGAGGCCACCGGCGCCACCAGGTCCAGCCCGGCGACGACCTCGGCGGCGCGCCGCTCGTACTCCGCGCGGCCGGCCTCGTCGGGGGCCCGGAACTCGACCAGGAGCGCGGTCGTGTCCTTGGGCAGTCCGGCCCAGTCGGCGGGTACGCCGGCCACGCTCACCGAGGCGCGCAGGGTGTTGCCGTCCATCAGCTCCACGGCCAGCGCCCCCGCCTCGTTGAAGAGCGGTACGGCGGCGGCCGCGGCGGGCAGCGAGGGGAAGAAGAGCAGCCCGCTCGTGAGTTCGCGGTCCAGCGGCAGGGTGTCGAAGACGACCTCGGAGATGAAGCCGAGCGTGCCCTCGGAGCCGACCATCAGCCCGCGCAGGATCTCGACGGGCGTGTTGCCGTCGAGATAGGCGTCGAGGCGGTAGCCGGTGGTGTTCTTGATCTCGTACTTGGCCCGGATGCGGGCGACGAGCGCCGGATCGGCCTCGATCTCCTTCTTGATCTCCAGGAGCCCGTGGCACAGGGCGGGCTCGGCCCGCGCCAGCTCCTCGTCCGCCAGCGGGTCGGCGGTGTCGACCACGGTGCCGCTCGGCAGCACGAACGTGAGCGAGGACAGGGTGCGGTACGAGTTCCTCGTGGTCCCCGCCGTCATGCCGGAGGCGTTGTTGGCGACGACTCCGCCCAGGGTGCAGGCGATGGCGCTGGCCGGGTCGGGGCCGAGCACGCGGCCGTGGCGGGCCAGCGCGGCGTTGGCGCGCAGCACGGTGGTGCCGGGCTGGATGCGGGCGCGCCGGCCCTCCTCCAGCACCTCGACGCCGGCCCAGTGGCGGCGGACGTCGACCAGGATGTCCTCGCCCTGGGCCTGGCCGTTGAGCGAGGTGCCGGCGGCGCGGAAGACCACGTCGCGCTGCTTGCCGTGGGCGTAGGACAGGACGGCGGAGACGTCGTCGATGTCCTCGGCGATCACCACGACCTGGGGCAGGAACCGGTACGGGGAGGCGTCCGAGGCGTAGCGGACCAGGTCCGAGATCTTGGAGAGCACCTTGTCCGCGCCGAGCAGCTCGGTCAGCTCCCGGCGCAGCGGCTCGGGGGTCCCGCCCGCCTGCCGGTCGGGCACCCGGTCGGGGGAGGGGCCGCCGACGGTGCGGGGGCGAAGGGCTCCGGGCTCGGGTTCCAGCAGCGGCATGGGCTTCCCCTCGGACGTGCTCGACGTGCTCGACGCTCTGACTCGCCCGGACCCGGGCGCGCTCACCCGTTCGGCGCAGTCCCGGCCGTCTCGCGTCAGGCCCGCCGCCGGGTCAGCAGCCGCGCTCCGCCGTGG
>NZ_JBSGXB010000363.1:0-6844 GCF_053609185.1 Streptomyces sp. NPDC054956
GGGCTGTTTTCCCCGGTGGCAAATACCACCCCCGCCGGCGATTGAGGCGCGGAGCCCCAGGGGGGTCCGGGCGCAGCCCGGGGAACGGTGGAAGGGCGGGTAGGGGACTCCGCCCCGCAGGGCCGACCACCGACGGACGGAGTCCGGCGCAGCGGCGCGAAGCCGGGGAAGCCCGCCGGGGCCGAGCCGCGCGAGCGGCGCGTCGAAAAGGTCAGACCACCGCTCCGCGGCCCGGGTCGTCGTCCTCGTCGTCACCCTGGGACATCCGCGCCACCAGCGTCGCGAACCCGCCCAGGAAGCCGCCGATGCCCAGGGTGGTCAGCCACCAGGTCATCTCCCACTGGAACAGCACGGCCAGGAGCAGCAGCACCGGTCCGCCCACCACCGCGAGCCAGGCGAACTTCGACGTGGTGTCGGCCTCCGGCAGCTCCGGCTCCGGGGGCACGAAGTGGCCCTCGTCCTTGGCGGACTCGGGGAGATCGTCGGGATCGGCCAGCGAATGGTCGCGCGGGCCGATCGAGCCCACGCCGGGGGCGAACACCACCGAACTGCCCAGGGGCGCGGCCGGCGGCTCCGGGGCCTTCGGATTCTTCGGCTCGCCGGCACCCGCGCCGGAATCCGCGGCGTCGCCGGGTTCGAGCGGCTCGACGTCCTCCTCCGGCAGGAGCAGGTTCTCGATCGGCCGGAACGGTCTCGCACCCGGCGGATCCGCGGGCTCCTGGCCGTACCCGGCGACGATCGCCGCCCACGCCGCTTCCTCGTCCAGCGGGGGGACACCCCCGGAGGACTCCTCGTGCTCAGCCACCGCTGGCCGCCCCCTCCCTGCCGACGCTCTCCGCCAGTCGACCGACGAACGCGTAACTGTCCGCGAAGATGCGCTCCGCGTCATGGTCCAACGTCGCGACGTGGTAGCTCTGTTCCAGCAGGGTCTCGGTGACGTCGGTGGAGGAGACCCGCGCCAGGATGCGCGCCGAGTCGGCCGGCCGTACGACGTGGTCCTGCGGGCTGTGCAGGAGCAGCAGCGGCTGCGTCACCTGCGGCAGCTCGGTGTCCAGCATCTGCAGGAACTTGCGCAGCGAGTGCGCGGCCCGGGTCGGGACCCGGTCGTAGCCGACCTCGTCCGAGCCCGGCTTGGCGATGTCGCTCGCGATGCCCGGCGTCGACCGGATGAAGTGCTTGACCACCGGAAGGGCGACGGCCAGCGGGTCGTGGACCTTGTTGACCGGGTTGACGAGGACGATCCCGCTGATCGAGTCCCCGTGCTTCGCCGCCAGCCGCAGCGTCAGCGCGCCACCCATGGACAGGCCGAAGACGAACACCTGCTCGCAGCGCTCCAACAGCTCCCGCAGTGCCCGGTCCACCTCGGCGTACCAGTCCTGCCACCCCGTGAGCTGCATGTCCTGCCAGCGCGTCCCGTGCCCGGGGAGCAGGGGCAGCGACACCGTCAGCCCGCGCGCGGCCAGATGCTCGGCCCAGGGGCGCATCGACTGCGGGGAACCGGTGAAGCCGTGGCAGAGGAGGACGCCGACCTTTCCGCCCTCGTGGCGGAACGGCTCGGCTCCAGGGAGGACGGGCACCAGGGTCTCCTTCGAAGGGGGGTGGGGGGGGTGCGTAGCGCTGTGTGACTTCACCGTACGCGACGGGGGTGGCACCGACCAGGGTCGTCGGGCCGCTGCGGGCCCGGCCACCGGTAAGGTCTGTTCGACAGACAGAGGAAAGGCTTTCGAGTTGATCTACGGCGCAATGAAGTTCTCCATCGGCGGTTCCCTGAAGCTCGCCTTCAGGCCGTGGGTGGAGGGCCTCGAGAACATTCCCGCGGAGGGGCCGGCGATCCTCGCGAGCAACCACCTGTCCTTCTCCGACTCCTTCTTCCTCCCGGCCGTGCTGGACCGGAAGGTGACCTTCATCGCGAAGGCGGAGTACTTCACCTCCCCGGGCGTCAAGGGCAAGCTGACGGCCGCCTTCTTCAAGGGCGTCGGCCAGCTCCCGGTGGACCGTTCCGGTGCGCGCGGGGCCGGTGAGGCCGCGATCAAGAGCGGCATCGACGTCATCGAGCGCGGAGAGCTGTTCGGTATCTACCCCGAGGGGACGCGTTCACCCGACGGCCGGCTGTACCGCGGCAAGCCCGGCGGGCTGGCCCGGGTGGCGCTGGCCACCGGTGCGCCCGTCATCCCCGTGGCGATGATCGACACGGAGAAGATCCAGCCGCCCGGCAAGGTGGTTCCGAAGCTCATGCGACCGGGTATCCGGATCGGGAAGCCGCTGGACTTCAGCCGCTACCAGGGCATGGACGGGGACCGCTTCATCCTCCGCTCGGTGACCGACGAGGTCATGTACGAGATCATGAAGCTCTCCGGCCAGGAGTACGTGGACATCTACGCCACGGCCGCCAAGCGTCAGATCGCCGACGCGGAGAAGGCCGCGGCCAGGAGCGAGAAGGCCGAGAAGGCGCACAAGGCCGAAGAGGCGCACCGGGCCGACGAGGCTTCGGAAACCGACAAGTAGCAGTACGCGGGCGCGTTCCGCCCGTACGGGGTGGGGGAGATGGCGAAGCGCGAGCGCGTCGTACGCATGTCGGTCGAGCAGCCGCTGTGGCGTGCCCTGACGGCCTACCGGCTGCTCACCATGGTCTACGCGGTACTGCTGTTCGCCTTCGCGTACAAGAAGTTCGACCGGCCCTGGGTCGCGGCCGGCTACCTCGCCGTCCTCGCGGTCTGGACCCTGGTCACCCTCCCCAAGGTGGCGAACGCCGCCAGCTGCACCAAGCGGTTCCTGTGCGCCGACCTCACCGTCGCCTGCGTGGGCATCCTGCTCACCTCGATCGCCGACAGCCACGAGCGGATCGCGGCCGGCGGCCCCACCCTGCCCTCCATATGGACCGCGGGGGCCGTCCTCGCCTTCGCCCTCAAGGGCGGCTGGCGCTGGGCCGGTTTCGCCTCCACCTTCGTCGCCGTCGCCAACCTCGTGCAGCGCGGCGAGCCCACCCGCGACACCCTGCACAACGTGCTGCTGGTGTGGGTCGCCTCCATCGCCATCGGCTACGTCGTCGAGGTCGCCCGGGCCAGTGAGGCCACCCTCGCCCGCGCCCTGGAGATCGAGGCCGCCACCCGCGAGCGTGAACGCCTCGCCCGCGACATCCACGACGGGGTCCTCCAGGTCCTCGCCATGGTCCAGCGGCGCGGCACCGAACTGGGCGGGGAGGCCGCGGAGCTGGGCCGGATGGCGGGGGACCAGGAGGTCGCGCTGCGCACCCTGGTCTCCAGCGGGCTGACGCGCCCCTCCCGGATCTCCGGCGACGAGTCGCTCGGCGCGCTCGTGGCCGCGTACGAGGTCGAGGAACCCGCCGCCGACGAGGGCGAGCTGGATCTGCGGACCCTGCTCGCCCCGCACGCGGGCTCGCGGGTCAGCTTCGCGGAGCCGGGCACCCCCGTGCCGCTGCCGGTGCCCGCCGCGCGGGAGCTGGCCGCGGCGGTCGGGGCGGCGCTGGACAACGTGCGCAAGCACGCGGGCGAGGGGGCCAGCGCCTGGATCCTGGTCGAGGACTGGGGCGACGAGGTGATCGTGACCGTCCGGGACGACGGCCCGGGCATCCCGGCCGGCCGGCTCGACCAGGCGGAGGGCGAGGGCCGGATGGGCGTCGCCCTGTCCATCCGGGGCCGGCTGCGCGACCTCGGCGGCAGCGCCGAGCTGGTGTCCGTCCCCGGACAGGGCACCGAAGTGGAACTGAAAGTACCGAGGGGGAGCACCAAGTGAACGAGCACAGCGAGACCGGCCGGGGCGGCGAAACCGCCGGCATCAAGGTCATGGTCGTCGACGACCACCCGATGTGGCGGGACGCGGTCGCCCGCGACCTGGCCGCCGCCGGCTTCGACCTGGTGGCCACCGCCGGCGACGGCCCGGAGGCGCTGCGCCGGGCCCGCGCGGCCGCCCCGCACGTCCTGGTCCTCGACCTCAACCTGCCCGGCATGCCCGGGGTCCAGGTCTGCAAGGAACTGGTCGGCGCCGACCCGGCGCTGCGGGTCCTGGTGCTGTCCGCGAGCGGCGAGCACGCCGACGTCCTGGAGGCGGTGAAGTCCGGGGCCACCGGCTACCTGCTCAAGTCCGCCGGAGCCCAGGAGCTCATCGACGCCGTCCGCCGCACCGCCGCCGGCGACCCCGTCTTCACCCCGGGCCTGGCCGGCCTGGTCCTCGGCGAGTACCGGCGCCTGGCCACCGACCCCGCCCCGGCCGCCTCCGACGAGCCGAAGGCCCCGCAACTGACCGACCGGGAGACCGAGGTGCTGCGGCTCGTGGCCAAGGGGCTCTCGTACAAGCAGATCGCCGAGCGGCTCGTGATCTCCCACCGCACGGTGCAGAACCACGTGCAGAACACCCTGGGCAAGCTCCAGTTGCACAACCGGGTGGAGCTCGTCCGGTACGCGATCGAGCGCGGCCTCGACGACGCGTAGGGCTCGACGACGCGCAGGGCCCGTACGGCTCGTACGGGGGAACCGGCTCCCCGTACGAGTGAACAGGCGTACGCAACGCCCCGTAATTCCACCGGAATTGACCCTTCAGCGCACCTCGGTGTGACCTGAGTCACCACTAGCGTGACCGTCATGCGGGCCCTGCGGCCTCAGCGGGCCCTGTGGCGAAGGGAAATTCCATGAAGGTCGGAGTGCTGACGGGCGGCGGAGACTGCCCCGGACTCAACGCGGTGATCCGCAGCGTCGTGCGCAAGGGCGTCCAGGAGTACGCCTACGAGTTCATCGGGTTCAAGGACGGCTGGCGCGGCGCGGTCGAGGGCAACACCGTCCCCCTCGGCATCCCGGCCGTCCGCGGCATCCTGCCGCGCGGCGGGACCATCCTCGGCTCCTCGCGCACCAACCCGTTCAAGCTGGACAACGGTGTCCGCCAGATCAAGGACAACCTCGCCAAGTACGAGGTCGACGCCCTCGTCGCGATCGGCGGCGAGGACACCCTGGGCGTGGCCGCCAAGCTGTACGAGGAGTACGGCGTCCCCTGCGTCGGAGTCCCCAAGACCATCGACAACGACCTGTCGGCCACCGATTACACCTTCGGATTCGACACGGCCGTCGGCATCGCCACCGAGGCCATCGACCGGCTGCACACCACCGCCGAATCGCACATGCGCGTCCTGGTCGTCGAGGTGATGGGCCGCCACGCCGGCTGGATCGCCCTGCACTCGGGACTCGCGGGCGGCGCCAACGTCATCCTCATCCCGGAGCAGCGCTTCGACGTGGACCAGGTCTGCGCCTGGGTGACCTCCCGGTTCAAGGCGAGCTACGCGCCGATCGTGTGCGTCGCCGAGGGGGCGATGCCCAAGGACGGCGACATGGTGCTGAAGGACGGCACGAAGGACTCCTTCGGGCACGTCCGGCTGTCGGGCGTGGGCGAGTGGCTGGCCAAGGAGATCGAGGCGCGGACCGGCAAGGAGGCCCGTACGACGGTCCTCGGCCACATCCAGCGGGGCGGTACGCCCAGCGCGTTCGACCGGTGGCTGGCGACCCGCTTCGGGCTGCACGCGATCGACGCGGTGCGTGACGGGGACTTCGGCAAGATGGTCGCGCTGAAGGGCACGGACATCGTGCGGGTGCCGATCGCCGAGGCCACGGCGAAGCTCAAGACGGTGGACCCGGCGCTGTACAAGGAGGCCGGAGTGTTCTTCGGCTGAGTTCCCCGGCCGGGTTCTTCGGCCGGGTTCTCCGGCTGGGCCGGAGCGCGGAGGCGGACCGTGGGTCGTAAGGTGACAGACGACCCATGGTCCAATCTTTCGTGCAGTACGGGAGCGAACGTGGAAATCCTGGCATTCGGGGTGCAGGGAGACGAGAAACCGCTCATCGAGAAGGCCTTCGCGGGACAGCATGAGGTGCGCTGCCTGGACGTCTTCCTGAGCGAGGACACCGCCCCCATCGCGGCCGGGTACGAGATCGTGTCCTCGAGCGTGAACGCCGACCTGAACGGGCGGGTGCTGCAGACCCTGGCGGCGGGCGGGACGAAGATGATCGCCCAGCGCTCCACCGGCTTCAACAACATCGACCTGGACGTCGCCCGCCGGCTCGGGCTGACGGTCAGCCGGGTCTCGTACTACTCCCCGTACTCGGTGGCCGAGTTCGCGTGGACCCTGGCGATGGCCGTGAACCGGCGCATCGTCCGCGCCTCGAACCGGACGCGGGACTTCGACTTCCGGCTGAACGGCCTGATGGGCCGCGACATGCGCGGCCGCACGGTGGGCGTGCTCGGCACCGGCAAGATCGGCGAGGCGTTCACCCGGATCGCGCACGGCTTCGGGATGAACCTGCTGGGCTGGGACGTGGCGCAGAACCCGGCGTGCGTGGAGCTGGGCATGAAGTACGTGGACAAGGACGAACTGTTCGCGTCCTCGGACCTGATCAGCCTGCACGTTCCGCTGCTGGAGTCCACGCACCACATCATCGGCCCCGAGGCGCTTCGGATGATGAAGGACGACGCGATCCTGGTGAACTCCAGCCGTGGCGGTCTGGTGGACACGGACGCACTGGTCAAGGAGTTGCGGGCGGGACGGTTCGCGGGGGTCGGGCTGGACGTGTACGAGGCGGAGGCGGGGCTCTTCTTCCTGGACAAGTCCCTGGTGGTCGTCGAGGACGACACCCTGGCGCGGCTGATCACCTTCCCGAACGTGGTGGTCACGTCCCACCAGGCGTACTACACGCACGACGCGGTGGGCCAGATCATCGACACCACGGTCGCGAACGTCGCGGACTACTTGGCGGGCCGCCGCTCCGAGAACACCCTGAGTCCTGCCTGACATACCGCTCCCGGGCTGCGGTGTGCCGCCTCGAACGCCGGCGGGGCCGGATTCTCC
>NZ_JBSGXB010000364.1:0-6831 GCF_053609185.1 Streptomyces sp. NPDC054956
CCGGGGCGGGCCCTTCCCACGTGCGGGGTCCGTGCGCGGCGGGCGCGCGGACGGCGGTACTAGCCGGCCAGGCAGGACGGGCCGAGCAGCACCTTGAGGTCGCCGAAGAGCGCGGGGTCGGGCTTGACCCGGTGCTTGTCGAGGCGGAGCACGGTGGTGGTGCGCGGCCCCTGGAGCTTGATCCGCACCTCGCTGTTGCCCTGGTGGTGGCGCAGGATCTCGCCCAGTCGGGTCACCATCGGCGGGGTCACCTTCACCGTGGGGATGGTGAGGACGACGGGTGCGTTGGTCCCGGCGTTGGACAGGTCGGGGACCATCATCTCCATGGCGACCAGCCGGGGGATGTCCTCGCGCTTGTCGAGGCGGCCCTTGACGAAGACGACGGTGTCCTCGACCAGCTGGGTGGAGACGAGCTGGTAGGTGGCGGGGAAGAACATGCACTCGATGGACCCGGCCAGGTCCTCGACGGTGGCGATGGCCCAGGCGTTGCCCTGCTTGGTCATCTTGCGCTGGAGGCCCGAGATGATGCCGCCGATGGTGACGACGGCTCCGTCGGAGTGCTCGCCGCCCGTGAGCTGGGAGATGCCGGCGTCGGTCTTGTCGGAGAGGACGTGCTCCAGGCCGAAGAGCGGGTGGTCGGAGACGTAGAGGCCGAGCATCTCGCGCTCCTGGGCGAGCAGGTAGGACTTCTCCCACTCGACGTCGGAGAACTCGACGTCGAGGCCGAAGCCGGGCTCGTCGCTCGCGTCCTCGTCACCCATTCCGCCGAAGAGGTCGAACTGTCCCTCGGCCTCCTTGCGCTTGACCGCGACCACGTTGTCGATCATCGATTCGTGGTGGGCGACCAGGCCCTTGCGGGTGTGGCCCATCTCGTCGAAGGCGCCGGCCTTGATCAGGGACTCGACGGTGCGCTTGTTGCAGACGACGGCCTCGACCTTGTCCAGGAAGTCGGGGAAGGAGGAGTACTTCCCCTTGGCCTTCCTGGTCTTGATGATCGACTCGACGACGTTCTGGCCGACGTTGCGCACGGCGGTGAGGCCGAAGAGGATCACGTCGTCGCCCTGGGCGGCGAAGTTGGACTCCGACTCGTTCACGTTCGGCGGCAGCACCTTGATGCCCATGCGGCGGCACTCGTTCAGGTAGATCGCGGACTTGTCCTTGTCGTCCTTGACCGAGGTGAGCAGGCCCGCCATGTACTCGGCCGGGAAATTGGCCTTGAGGTAGGCGGTCCAGTAGGAGACCAGGCCGTACGCGGCCGAGTGGGCCTTGTTGAAGGCGTAGCCGGCGAAGGGGACCAGGACGTCCCACAGCGCCTTGATCGCCTGGTCGCTGAAGCCCTTCTCCTTGGCGCCCGCCTCGAAGATGACGAAGTTCTTCGCCAGTTCCTCGGGCTTCTTCTTGCCCATCACGCGGCGCAGGATGTCGGCCTCGCCGAGCGAGTAGCCGGCGATGATCTGGGCGGCCTTCTGCACCTGCTCCTGGTACACGATGAGGCCGTAGGTGACGCCGAGGATCTCCTTGAGGGGCTCCTCCAGCTCCGGGTGGATCGGAGTGATCTCCTGCTGCTTGTTCTTGCGCAGGGCGTAGTTCGTGTGCGAGTTCATGCCCATCGGGCCCGGCCGGTACAGGGCCGAGACGGCGGAGATGTCCTCGAAGTTGTCGGGCTTCATCAGGCGCAGCAGGGAGCGCATGGGCCCGCCGTCGAACTGGAAGACGCCGAGGGTGTCGCCGCGGCCGAGCAGCTCGAAGGTCTTGGGGTCGTCGAGCGGCAGGCCGAGGAGATCGAGGTCGATCCCCTTGTTGGCCTTCACCATCTTGACGGCGTCGTCCATGATCGTGAGGTTGCGCAGGCCCAGGAAGTCCATCTTGATCAGGCCGAGCGACTCGCACTGGGGGTAGTCCCACTGCGTGATGGTCACGCCGTCCGTGTGCCGCACCCAGATCGGGGCGTGGTCGACGATCGGCTCGCTGGACATGATCACGCCGGCGGCGTGCACGCCCATCTGGCGGACCAGGCCCTCGACGCCGCGGGCGGTGTCGATGACCTTCTTGACGTCCGGCTCGTTCTCGTACATCGCGCGGATCTCGCCGGCCTCGCCGTAGCGCGGGTGCGAGGGGTCGGTGATGCCGTTGAGGTCGATGCCCTTGCCGAGGACGTCGGCGGGCATCGCCTTGGTCAGCCGGTCGCCCATGGCGTACGGGTAGCCGAGGACCCGGGCGGAGTCCTTGATGGCGTTCTTGGCCTTGATCTTTCCGTACGTGCCGATCATGGCGACCTTGTCGTCGCCGTACTTGTCGGTCACGTACCTGATCACTTCGACGCGCCTGCGCTCGTCGAAGTCGATGTCGACATCGGGCATGGAGACGCGCTCGGGGTTGAGGAACCGCTCGAAGATCAGGCCGTGGGTGATCGGGTCGAGGTCGGTGATGCCCATGGCGTACGCGACGATCGAACCGGCGGCGGAGCCTCGGCCCGGGCCCACCGCGATGCCCTGGTTCTTGGCCCACATGATGAAGTCGGCGACGACGAGGAAGTAGCCGGGGAAGCCCATCTGGATGATGACGTCGAGCTCGTACTCGGCCTGCCGCTGGCGGTCCTCGGGGACGCCTCCGGGGTAGCGGCGGGCCATGCCGCGCCGCACTTCCTCGCGGAACCAGGTGATCTCGGTGTAGCCCTCTTCGGGGATCTCGAACTTCGGCATGAGGTTCTTGGCCTCGAACATGCCGGTGGTGTCGATCTGCTCGGCCACCAGGAGGGTGTTGGCGCAGCCCTCCTGCCAGGCGTCCGAGGAGTCGACCGCGTACATCTCGTCCGTGGACTTCAGGTAGTAGCCGGTGCCGTCGAAGCGGAAGCGGTCCGGGTCCGAGAGGTTCTTGCCGGTCTGGATGCAGAGCAGGGCGTCGTGGGCGCCGGCCTCGTGCGCGTACGTGTAGTGGGAGTCGTTCGTCACCAGCGGCGGGATGCCGAGCTTCTTGCCGATCTCCAGCAGCCCGTCACGGACCCGGCGCTCGATCTCGATGCCGTGGTCCATCAGCTCCAGGAAGTAGCGGCCCTTGCCGAAGATGTCCTGGTAGTCGGAGGCGGCCTTGAGCGCCTCGTCGAACTGGCCGAGGCGCAGCCGGGTCTGGACCTCGCCGGAGGGGCAGCCGGTGGAGGCGATCAGCCCCTCGGACCACTGGCTGATCGTCTCCTTGTCCATGCGCGGCCACTTCGTGAGCCAGCCCTCGGCGTACGCGTCGGAGGACAGCCGGAAGAGGTTGTGCAGGCCCGTGGAGTTCGCGGCCCAGATCGTCTTGTGCGTGTAGCCACCGGAACCGGAGACGTCGTCGCGCTTCTGGTGGGGCTGGCCCCACTGGATGCGGCGCTTGTTGCGCCGGGACTCGGGGGCGACGTACGCCTCGATGCCGATGATCGGCGTGACCCCGGCCTTCTTCGCGGTGTGGAAGAAGTCATAGGCCCCGTGCAGGTTGCCGTGGTCGGACATGGCGATGTGCGTCATGCCCATCTCGTTGCACGCGTTGAACATGTCCTTCAGCCGCGCGGCACCATCCAGCAGGGAGTACTGGGTGTGGACGTGCAGGTGCGTGAACGGCGGCTTGGTCACGGTGGGGGCCTCCGGAGGGGAGAGAGGGGCGGCAGCTCTGAATCCTACGTCTCCCGGGTGACAGATCCGGGGCACTGGCGGGTACGGTCGTGCGTTGCACGACCAACGGAAGTGTCCGAAAAGCGTTCCACCCCGCACCACGCATGGAGGCACCCGCCATGGCGGTTCCCGAGACGACCGACGAGCAGCGCGCCGAGCAGATACTCGACGTGTTCGACACCGCGTTCGGTGAGCTGCTGGCCGCCGACCCCGCCGCCTTCCAGGTCAAATTCCGGAAGATGGCGGCCTCCGCGTTCGCCTTCTACCGGGGCACGGCCTGCCTCTTCTACGCTGACCTGGAGCACGAGCGGCACGGCGGTCCTTACCTGGACGAGCGCACGGGCCGGGTGTGGATCCACGGCGATCTGCACGCCGAGAACTTCGGCACCTACATGGATTCGAACGGCCGGCTGGTCTTCAACGTCAACGACTTCGACGAGGCGTACGTCGGCCCCTTCACCTGGGACCTCAAGCGCTTCGCGGCCTCCGTCGCGCTGATCGGCTACACCAAGGCGCTCAGCGACGAGCAGATCAGCGACCTGGTGCGGACGTACGCGGCCGCCTACCGGGAGCGGGTGCACGCGCTGGCGACCGGGGCCAAGAACGAGGAGGTTCCCTCCTTCACCCTGGACACCGCCGAGGGCCCGCTGCTGGACGCCCTGCGCGACGCGCGCCGGCGCACCCGCTTCTCGCTCCTCGACTCGATGACCGAGATCCGCGACTTCGAACGCCGCTTCTCCCCCGGCCCCGGGACCATCGAGCTGGACGCGGCCACCCGCTACAAGGTGCTCGCCGCCTTCGACGGGTACCTGGAGACCCTCCCCGACGAGTCCCTGGTCCGCCCGGACTCCTACCGGGTCAAGGACGTGGTGGGCCGCCGGGGCGTCGGGATCGGCTCGGCGGGCCTGCCCTCGTACAACATCCTGCTGGAGGGGCACAGCGACGCCCTGGAGAACGACGTCGTGATCTACCTCAAGCAGGCGCAGACCCCGGCGGTGTCCCGGCACGTCACCGACCGGGCGGTGCGCGAGTACTTCCGGCACGAGGGACACCGCACGGTGATCTCCCAGCGGGCGCTGCAGGCGCACGCCGACCCGTGGCTGGGCTGGACCGAGCTGGACGGGGCCGGGCAGCTGGTGGCGGAGGTCTCCCCGTACGCGGTGGACCTGGACTGGTCCGACCTGGACGACCCGGAGGAGATCGCGGCCGTGGTCGCGGACCTGGGCCGGGCGACGGCGACCATGCACGGCGCGGCGGACGAGCAGCAGAGCGGTCAGACGCTGGTCCCGTTCTCGACCGAGCGGGCCATCGACGCGGCCATCGCCGCCGACGAGGAGGGCTTCGCGCAGCTGCTGGTCGACTTCGCCCACGCCTACGGGGCCCGGGCCCGCGCCGACCACCAGATCTTCGTGGACCTCTTCCGCAACGGGCGGATCATGCCGTAGCGGCGGGCCCGCACCCCCCTCCCGGGCGCCCTGTTCGGGACCTGCGGCCCGGATCCACAGGGACTCATGGCACACTCGCGGCGATGGACATATCCGGGGTAGGGCTACGAGGGCTGCGGGCCGCGCTGTTCAGCGCGTTCGTCGTGCTGCTCTCGGCCGGCTCGCACGTCCTGATGTCCCGGGCCCCCTTGCCTCCGTCCCTGGTGGGCGGGGCCTTCGCCGCCGTGTTCGCGATCGCCTACGCCCTGGCCGGGCGCGAGCGGGGCCTCGGCCCCATCGCCGGTCTCCTCGTACCGCTGGAGCTGGCCGCCGACACCGTCTTCACCACCGGGCAGCACCTCTGCTACGGGCCCGCCGGCGGCCCCGTCTCGGGCCCGCTGCGCGCCCTGGGCCTGGACTACCTGTGCGGCGGCCCTGCCGTGGGCGGTCCGCTGGCCGAGGCGGGCGGAGCCGCCGACCCAGCGGCGCTGCTGGCGGCCGCTCCCGGACCGTGGACGCCCTGGCTGCTGTTGGGCGCGCACGTCTCCGTCGGGCTGCTCGCCTCGGTGTGGCTGCGGCACGGGGAGCGGGCGCTGGGCCGGCTGCTGAGCGCGGCCGCCGCCTGCGCCTTCCGGCCGCTGCGGCTGGCCTCGGCCAAGGTGGTCGCGGCCTTCGGCCCGGCTCCGCGGCGCGCTTCCGGGCCGGCGCCCGCCGGCTCGCGGGCCCGTACCCGCTTCCCGGCACATTCCGTGGGACGGCGGGGACCTCCCCGCGTACTCGGCGCGCTCGCCCGCGCCTGACGTACGCAAGGCAGTCCCCCCCTTTCATCCGGCTTCCTTACGGAGCCACACCCCACGGAGATCACCATGAGTGCACGCAACAGCCAGGCGAACAAGGCGGCGGCCCGCGAGAAGCTGCGCGCCGAGCGCGAGAAGCAGGCCAAGAAGGCCAGGGCCCGCCGCCAGGTGTTCGTGGCCGGCGGTGTCGTGGCCGCCCTCGCCCTGGCCGGCGGCATCGGCTACGCGGTCGTGCAGGCGAACAAGCCCGGCGAGTGGGAGAAGGCCAAGGACGCGGCCCTGGTCGCGCCGAAGAACACCACGGGCGAGAACGGCACGACCGTGATCGTCGGCAAGGCGGACGCGAAGAAGACGCTGGAGCTGTACGAGGACTCGCGCTGCCCGGTCTGCGCGACCTTCGAGCAGTCCATCGGCCCGCAGGTCAAGAAGGACCTCGACGCCGGCAAGTACAAGATCCAGTACATCGGCGCCACCTTCATCGACAAGGGCATCCCCGGCAGCGGCTCCAAGAACGCCCTGAGCGCGCTGGGCGCGGCCCTCAACGTGAGCCCCGAGGCCTTCCTCGAGTACAAGACGGCCCTCTACTCCGCGGCGAACCACCCGGAGGAGAAGGACGACAAGTTCGCCAAGGACGACTACCTGCTGACGGTCGCGGACCAGGTCCCGGCGCTCAAGGGCAACGCCGAGTTCAAGAAGGCCGTCGAGGACGGCACGTTCAACCGGTGGGCCCTGGAGATGTCCAAGACCTTCGACAAGAGCGGCGTGACGGGCACCCCGACGCTGAAGGTCGACGGCAAGAAGATCGACCCGCTGCCGCAGACGCCCGAGGCGTTCACGGCGGCGATCGACAAGGCCCTGGCCGGCTGACGCTCCACCACGGGCCGGACGAATCCGGCGCGGTACGACGGGCGGGCGAACTCTCGGAGTTCGCCCGCCCGTTGCTTTCACGGGGCTGTTCCACAGGGT